>CBFHBI010000345.1:0-4365 GCA_965653755.1 uncultured Blastocatellia bacterium | reverse complement strand
CGCCCCAATTGGCCCACCAATAAATCCAATCCTGTCGCTTGAAGAGTGCGCCGATTAGCAACGCGGGCGGCGCGAAGACGAGCAACAATGTCGCGGCGACGAACCAGGACCAGGCGAACAGCAACACGCCAATGAGGTGCGGACCGCGTCTTGTGCTAGACTGCGCCGCGCTGGTTTCAGACTGGGTGTGCCCACCTAAATCTTGAGAGGTAACATCGGAATGCATCGTCGCCTAATAAATCTCAATCGAATTATTCCGGCAATTGTTATTGCCGCCACGATCTTTTCTTCCGCGCAAGCGCAACGCCGCGCCACGCCGCCGCGCACCGCGAGCACAATCCCTTCGCCGCGATCTGTTTTTGGTTTCAATCCCGGTGACGACCGCACGATCGTCGATTGGAAGCAAATTACCGATTACTTCGCCCAACTTGCTAAGACCAGCGACCGCGTGCGCATCGAACAGATCGGCGCATCAACCCTGGGGCGGCAGATGTTTGCTGCCATCATCAGCGCGCCCGAGAATATACGCAATCTCGACAAGTACAAAGCCATTCAGGCTAAGCTGGCCGATCCGCGCAAAATCGCGAGCGACGCCGAACGCGATCAATTGATCCGCGACGGCAAGACTGTCGTCGTCATCTCGTGCTCGATCCATTCAACTGAGATTGTCGCGTCGCAGATGTCCAGCCAGCTCGCCTACAACCTGGCCAGCGGAAACGACACGGACACCTTGTCGATTTTGCAGAACACAATTTTGATTTTGATTCCGTCGCCCAATCCCGATGGCGTCGATATCGTCGCCAACAATTATCGTAAGACCTTCGGTACTAACGCTGAAGGCAGCGGCCCAACCGAGCTTTACCATTACTACGCCGGGCATGACGACAATCGCGACTGGTTCATGCTCGATCTTAAAGAGACGAAGAACATCACGCGCCTTTTTTGGAAGGAATGGTTTCCGGAGATCGTCTATGACATTCATCAACAAGGCTCGAATGGGTCGCGATTTTTTGTGCCGCCGTTTTACGATCCACCGAACCCGCACATCGACGCACTGCTGCTCAGACAAGTCGGCTTGATCGGTCACAAGATGGCCGCGGATGTGACCGCAGCGGGCTTCAAAGGAATTCTGACGAACGCGTTGTATGACACGTGGTGGCACGGCGGATTTCGCACGGCGCCTTATTTTCATAATTCGGTCGGCATCCTCACCGAAGCTGCGAGCGCGCGCATCATGACGCCGAGCAACGTCACGCGCGAACAGCTCACGCGCTCGAGCACGCGCGGCATGGGCAGCGCTATGGAAGTCACTACGAACTTTCCGAATCCCTGGCCCGGCGGAACCTGGCATCCGCACGACATCATGCAGATGGAGTTGATTGCTTGCCATTCAGTTTTGTCGCTGGCGTCGAACTATCGCGTCGATTATCTACGAAACTTTTATAACTTGGGTAAGGCGAATATTGCTCAGCCCACCAGCGCAGATCTAACCGCCTATTTGATTCCTGCTGGCCAGGGGCGTGATGAGAACGTCGCCAAAATGATCGGCGCGCTTGTCGAGCAGGGAATCGAAGTTTACCGGTTGGATCATGAACTCCATGGAACGAGTGGAAGTCAAATGCTTTTCCCGGTGCCCGGTGCCAAGTCGAAGCAAATCGGAGTCTAGTCGCCACCTAATAAAGTTGACACCGAGATTCCCGCCGGCAGCTACATCATTTTCATCGATCAACCTTATCGCCAAAACGTGCTCGCATTATTTGAGCCGCAGATTTATCCAGATCGGACGACGGCGTCTGGCGAAGCTGAACGGCCTTATGACGTAGCCGGCTGGACATTGCCGATGTCCATGGGAGTCGACGCGCCGGCGGTGTTATCGATCAGAGAACCGGCGAATCAAAGAAAGCTGACGCTGATCAAATCTGAAAATGATGTGCGTAAGGATCTCGCTTTGCCTCTGTGGACCAGCGACAAATCTCCGATTGCGAATCGCATCAAACCGGGAATTCGCGTCGGCTGTTATCAGAACTCGCGCGCCGGTAACATGGATGAAGGCTGGACGCGTTATGTGTTCGACACTTTCAACGCGCCTTACAAATCAGTAAACGAGTCCGCGCTCAATGACGCGGATCCGCGCGCCAGCTTCGATGCTCTCGTCTTGCCGTCCGAACAGGGACGCGGTTTCGCCGACAGCGATGCGCCCGCGCAACCCGAAAATGCGCGTGGGATCAACGACAAAGGCTATGCGAACCTGGCGAAGTTCGTCGATGAAGGCGGCACGCTGATCTGCTTCGATGGTTCGTGCGCCAACGTGATCAGGCAGATGAAGCTGCCGCTGCGAAATGTTTTGGCGGGCGTGCGTTCGTCCGACTTTTACTGTCCGGGATCGATCCTGCGCATCAACGTTGACACGGCCAATCCCGTCGCGCGGGCCATGTCGAAAGACACTGACGCCTACTTCATCAACAGTTCCGCCTTCGAAGCAACCGATAATAAAGTCCAGGTTATCGCGCGTTACGCCAAAGAGGACGTTCTTCGATCAGGTTGGCTGCGCGGGGAAGATAAGATTAAGGACAAGATCGCATTGGCCGAAATCGCCATGGGCAAAGGGCGCATCGTGCTGTTCGCGTTTCGACCGCAGCACCGCGGACAAACGTGGGGCACGTTTCCGTTTAACCTGAGCTCAGGCCAATAGAGTGCGCCGATTGTGATCTGAAGGTCAGGAAGGCGGGTTGCCGCCGCCGCTGTCATCGTCCACTGCTCACTAAGCGACGGGGGCAAGCCACCCTTCCCAACCTTGAGGTCACCGCAGAGGCCCTGAAAACGCTTGCCGCCGTCCTTCGCTGGTGTTATCTTCTCCTCGTCGCTAAAGTCTCTCCCCAATTGAGTCTCTCTCCAAAAACCGTCCAGGATGTCTGAGGCCGAGATTCGGTCGCATCACAACTTGGTCTCGCTGAAAAGCATCAAACCCCGTCGTTGAAAGTTGCATCAGTTTCTTAGCAGGAGTTTGCTATGAAGAAGTTCACTGCCCTCGCGTTAGCTTTCGCCATTTCATTTTTATTGGTCCCGTCGGCCAGTTCTCAATCGCGCCCGCGCCGGGTTAATCCGAACCCGCAGACGGACCAACAGCAACAGCAGACCCAGTCGCCGGCGTCGCAACCTGGCAGCGCTACGTCGCAGATGGGCAAGCCGCCGGCGCCTCCGGTGTTGCGCGGCGCGAATCGCGATCCCAACGCGCAGCAACCGGCTACGCAAAAGAAAGACGCCGGGCCGGAAGAAGTAGGCGAAGGCGATGTGGTGAAGGTGGACACGACCCTTGTTAGTATTCCGGTGGCCGTGATGGACCGCGACGGGAAATACATTCCGGACCTAACTCAAGGCAATTTTCGCATCTGGGAAAACGATGTCGAGCAGAAGGTCGCTTACTTCGCTTCAACCGAAAAGCCGTTCACGGTCGCGCTGGTGATCGATACCAGCGCCTCGACGAGATATAAGGTCGAAGAGATTCAGGACGCGGCCATCGAGTTCGTCAATCAATTGCGGCCGGAAGACAAAGTCGCAGTGGTGTCGTTCGACGACAAGATTCGTTTCTGGGAACCGCAACCGACGACCGATCGTGCGAGGGTTCGGAATGACATTCTGCAACTGCGGATCGGTTCCGGCACTCGTCTTTATGACGCGATGGACCAGGTTATCAACCAGTACCTGAGCAAGATCGACGGCCGCAAAGCGATCGTGCTGTTCACCGACGGCGTCGATACGACCAGCAAGCACTCCAGCTATGAAATGAATTTGCGCGATGCTGAAGAGACGGACGCTCTGATTTACCCGGTCGAGTTCGACACGTCCGCCGACATGGGTATCTGGTTTCCGGGTGGCGGCGGTTCACGACGGGGAGGCCATTACCCAGGCGGTGGCGGGAACTATCCGAACGGCGGGAATTATCCGAACGGGGGCAACTATCCAAACAGCGGCGGAAACTATCCCAACGGCGGCAATTATCCGAATGGCCGAAACGGTGGTGGCGGCAACTATCCGAACGGCAACGGACGGAACAATCCGAACGGCAACGGCAACGGTAGCGGCGGCAGCATCTTCGACATTCTCGGTGCGATTCTTAATGGTGGCGCGTATCCGAGTGGCGGTGGTGGACGCAACGGCCGCGGTGGCTGGCCAGGTGGCGGCGGCGCCGGCACGACGCGCGCCGAATATGAATTGGCCGATCAGTACTTGCACGATCTCGCGCGTGTGACTGGCGCGCGGCTCTACGACGCGGAGCAGACCGACCTGAACACCGCGTTCCATTCGGTCGCGGAAGAACTGCGCAAGCAATACAGTATCGGTTATTACCCGAAGAATGCGCCGCAG
>CBFHBI010000344.1:0-4380 GCA_965653755.1 uncultured Blastocatellia bacterium | reverse complement strand
TGCAAGAATCCGAGGGTAAAAACCAGGTCGGCGCGCACATCAGGTCCTACCTGGTGCCCGGCAAACACGCTGGGGATACGCCATCCCTGTAAATGGGCTCGCTCCACCCTCTCCAATTGATCGACGACGAATCGCCCGGGACGACCTCTTCGTATGTCTGCATCGGCCGATGCGCCGGCCACCAAAGCGTTTCCCACACACGCTGTTCACGGGTCACGCGTTCGTCGTTGTCGCTGTCGGGAAAGATTTGATTGAACTGCTCGTAGGTGACATCGATGGTCTGCGTCGAACATTCGTTGAAGTCAGCCTGCCAGGGAACCGACATGTACTTCGTCAGATCGCCGGGCTGCAGCCCCGCCTGAAAATCATTTGTCTGACTCAGCGCTTCGCCGGCATAGAACGCGTAGTCACTATCCGGCAGCGAGCCTCGACTCGCCTGCGCCGGTGTCTGACCAAAATTGTAGAAGTCCGGATCGGCTTTGAGACGATCGGGTTCGACCCAGACGGACGGGTTACGCATCACCCAACCTATTTCAGCCCCGGGACAGAAAGCGCCGCCGAGAATATTGCTAATCACTCCGCGATCGAGTTGGCGCCCGGTATTGTTAATCCAATCTGCATAAGGATGGAGCGGATCCGGATCAGCCCACCCTTCGTACCTCTCGTTATAGAAAAATCCGAACGCCCATTGCCGCAGCACGTAATATTGATAATCGGTAAGCCGGAAAAACTTGGACACCAACTCGTTGGAAATAGGATTATCGCCGCACAGCAGCGGCATGCGCGGCAGATTGTGAACGCGGCTGTCAGGCCGGCCCGTGATCATGAACTGATTCTCTTCGCCGGGCGCGCGCAGCAGGTCGAAAAGATATCGGCGCATCGGCCCATAAGGATCATAGGTGTTGGACTTGAGACACCGCCGCAGGCAATTCCGCAGCAGTTGGCCCGAAAGATATTGTTGCAGATGCTCATGAACGCGCTTTGAAAATAAATCCGCAACGTCCTCCGGATAGTCAGCGTCAGCGCCGAGGATCTTGTCTACTTCGTGCTTGAGATCTTCCTTTGCATCGGCGGCTTCATCGCTCGCCGCCAGCCAGTTGGGTAAGTAATCTACAGCTTGTTTATCCGAAGATTTTGTGAGGCCCTTCGCAAAACCGGCAACCGCTTTGCGCAATTTTTCTGCGCGCCGATCGGTGAGTAATCGCCTTCCGCTAAATGCGGACCCCTTGCCATCACCCGAAATTGATGCCTCCATCGGCGCCAACTCGGCAGCGAGTTCCGCCACGAATAATTCGCCGGAATGATGATCGTGGACGCACTTCGCTTCGCATCTTTCGAGCGCGTCCCGATCGACCACGGGCGGAATGCTCAACTTGTTGTAATCAAATGTGCCGCGCGTCGATTGGTTGTGGGGAAAGTTCGATTGGCCCAGCGCGTCACAAAGATAGTTGTATTGATCAGGGCGGTACAAAATCGTCCAGATGTCGCGATAGAACCACGGCTTGTAATCAGGATTCCAACGCACGCGCCCGGCCCGCCAGTGAATCAGCGCTGCTTCATCTGTCGGCGGGATGTGTGGCGGATCGTTGAAAGTGCCCGCGATGCCGTAGAGATCGGTACGCTCGGCGAATTTGCGAATCGCCATGTCCTCAATCACGTCATCCATCGTCACCACGTCGAGAATTTCCGGAACGTATGCCGGATAGGCACAGACGACCCAAGCCGGAAATTCCACGTCGATGTAACGCACGCGCTGGACGAGCGGCGAGAACATTGCCAGCCGCGCCATTACCGGACCATCGGAAGTGTCGTCGAACCACCCATCATTGTTCGCATAGTCATCGATTCGCGGCTGTCCGAAATCGTCAAACAGATACGACCCCGAATTCCCGTAACCACCGAGCACGAGCAGCCTGCCTGTGTCATCGGTCAGCAAATCGCCGAGCGTGTCGATCGAGTTCGGCTTCAACGCCGGCGGAAACGTCGTCGCGTACGCATCGTTGTCGCGATCGCACTTCGCCGTGCGGTTGTCTTTATGATTAACGGTGCGCGGACCCGGATCGATGATCAGTTGTTGCCGCGCATTGTCGTCCGTTATCGCAGCATTGCGTCGCGGATGATCCGGGCTATAACCGTGTTCGCCGTCGAGCTGATCGAACTGATACCAGGAAGATTTCTTATTGGCCAGATATACGCGCCATTGACTATCGACCAGCGTGCCGGCATTTCCGCCGCCCTCGATTTTGTCTCCCAGCTTTAGCGGACGACCCTGCGGGCTCTCTTCGTCATAGGCCCAAATCTGAAATCGCGCCGCCTGGCGCTTCAAGCGACCTTGCGCATCTTTAAACGAAGCGATTCTCACTTCGTTCATGCCGTCCGGCGTCATCAGCGGATTGCCGCGCGTGTCGCATTCGATCGGAAGGGCGGCCGGCTGTTCCGGCGAGATACAGAACTTTTCGGGACTATTGCCCAAACGGGCGATACCAATCCCGGGGTGGATGCGGTAGGTAGTAGGCATGTAGTCTCGCCGCTCCTTCTTATCAATCGAGAAAATCGAGAGAAACACCGTCGAGGCGCAGCAACTCGCTGTCCTCACAGTAGTCGGCGCCGATTACCACCAGCGTAATTTGAAGCGTCTTCGCCCCTTTATCGAGGAGTCGCTTGGCAGTTTGCGTAACGTCGATGCGGTGGTTGCGCGGCGTGTTGTGATGTCGCGGCCTTTGATCGTACTGACGCGGCCGGCTCGGCGGCAGATCGCAATGCCCTGGCCCACCGATACAATCCGCGTGTCCAAAAACCGCGAGATAGCCGGCATAGTGCGGGTCTTCGATTGAAGTCGAACTATCGGCCTCCGGCAAGTTAAGGAATACGCGAATAAAACAAGACCGCGGCAGTTGCGGGACACGATGAAGTCGAACTTCGGCTTGCTTGACTGACTTGCGGACTGCCGCCGGTACTGGGATTGGCTCAGAGATGAATCGGCCGACCGGCGTGCCTAGACCGACGGGGATGATGAAGGCGCACTTTACATACTCATAACCAAACCGCGACATGTTGAGCGTGTCGCCGATGGTGTAACTCCACGGCGTGAGCACGGCGCCCAAGTCGGCGGGAAGGGAATGCGGATTCATTTGCTGCCATTCATGCCAGGTGCGATCGATATTCACATGAATCGGCCAAAAGATCGGATCGTAAGAAGCCGTGAGGTTGCTGAACATATCGCCGAATTGCGGCTGCGACGTCAGATCATCCATCGAATGAAATCGGCGGCCGGCTACTTGCACGCTGCGATTCCGTCTCTGACTGGCCATCGTAGGTTTTGCCTGCGCCGTCGTTGCCTGATTTGGGTCGTAGTCCGGGTTCATGCCGCCGGTCCAAATGTGCATCGTGTTGTGCGGATTCTGATCGAGGAATCCAAACGAATCGTCATAAAAACTTCCGCCTCCAAAATCCCGGAAGGTGCGCAGCGAAACGATCTGCTTCATGTCATCCGCAGTCGGATAATGATAGTGAATTGCTTGATTGATCGTTTGCGGTTGATTCTGGTCATTGTGATATTCGGCTGGGTAACGCAGCGGGTACCACAACGAATTGCCGGCTAGCAGCGCCTCAACGAAGTTCGTGCGAAAAGGTGGTTTTGAATAGTCCGTACCGGTCATCTGCTTAACGGCCGCAAAGAAACTGGCCTGGGACGGATAACGTAAGCCGGGCTGGACCATCTGATCGAGCAATGCCTTCGCTGCTTTGGCGGGTAACGCGGGCTTGGCGTCTTTCTCGAGGAAGTGGATCGATTCTTCTGTCAGATAAGCCTTGTAAGCTTCCGGAATGATCGCGCCCTTCTCAGGGTGCTCAGGGCAGTACCGCGGCATGGTGAAATCCCAGTACGGTATGGTTACGTCCGGACATACATCCTGGAGCGCCTGCTCCATCTCGTAAAGATAGACACGGTGCCATGGAAGAAACCGTTCCCAGCCGTGCTGGCAATGGTTCTGATGAATCAACGCCACGTTGTTGTAGCTGCGACGATCTTCCGGCCACTTGTTGAGGCGATAAAGTTCACGAAAAGCTCCACGGAATTTTTGGATTTGCGGCTCAGACATGCAGTCGATGTTTTGTCGCTGCTTTAGCTCGCCGTACTTATAGGTGTATTCGTTGGGCGAGCCTTCATAGACTTTGAAGGTCGGGGCTGATACTTCAATGTTCGCCGGATCGATTCTTTGGATTGTGACTGGCGTGCTCTGTCCCTTCACGGGAATCGTGATCAGAGTGTCCGTCGCAGAACAGCCATCGTCGATCCATTCGGCAATGAAGTTTATGTCCCCGTCGGCCACAGTTTTTCCTCCCCACGGCAGCGGAGGAAACTGAGAGCCATTGAAAGGC
>CBFHBI010000343.1:0-4386 GCA_965653755.1 uncultured Blastocatellia bacterium | reverse complement strand
AGACGATTCCCGAACTGGTGGACGTGGATTCTTCTTTGATCTCGGGCAAGCCCGAATTGCGCGTGGTCATCGATCGCGCGCGTGCCGCAGATTTAGGCGTGCGCATCGGCGACATCGCGCAGTCGCTCAATACTCTGGTCGCCGGTGAAAAGGTTTCAACTTTCAACGCCGGCATCGACGAATACAACGTCCGCGTACGCGCCGTTGGCGAGTTCCGCGCAAATGCCGACAGCCTCAAGCGTTTGATGGTCGCGTCGCAGAAGGTTGGTTGGGTGACGCTCGACAACTTGGTGCACGTTGAAGAATCAACCGGCCCGTCGGCGATCGATCGCCTGAATCGTCAACGGCAGGTCACGCTCACTGCGAACGTGAAGCCAGGCGGATCGCAAGCGGCCATCATCCAGCAGATGAATCAGTTCGCGAAAGACGAACGCATGGATACGGCTTACACAACTGGCCTGGCCGGACGATCGAAAGAACTCGGCCGCACCGGTTATTACTTTCTGCTGGCGATCATTCTGTCGTTCGTTTTCATGTACATGGTTTTGGCGGCGCAGTTCGAATCGTTCATTCACCCGATCACGATCCTGCTGACGTTGCCGCTCGCGATTCCCTTCGGCATCGTTTCTCTACTGGTGACCGGACAAACGGTGAATATCTTCTCAGGCCTTGGTTTGTTACTTCTCTTCGGCGTGGTTAAGAAGAATGCGATTCTGCAAATCGATCATACGAATGGTTTGCGCAAGCACGGCATGGCCCGGCTCGACGCAATCATTCAGGCGAACCGCGATCGTTTGCGGCCAATTTTGATGACGACGATCGCGCTTGTGGCCGGCATGACGCCGCTCACGTTGTCGAGTGGTCCAGGCGCCGGCACGAATCGATCGATCGGCGTCTTGGTGGTCGGCGGCCAATCGCTTTGCCTGCTGCTCACGCTTTTGGCCGTCCCGGTTTTCTATTCGTTGTTCGACGATCTCGGCCGCAGTCGCGTGTGGGCGCGCATCGCCGCACTCTTCAGCGCGGTGTTTGGACGGGCGCGACGCCGATTCGCCACCGCCGCCGCATCTTTACTAGGTTCTATGTTCAAAATTTTCATCATCACCGCTTGTTTGATTTTCGTGGGAGCGCACAGCATCCGTGCGCAGGCGCCCACTGATTCGCCGGCTCCGGCTATCTCCGCGCAACAGACTTTGAAACTGCCGGCCGTAGCTGCCGATTATCGGTCTGACGCGAAGGCGCCGCTGCCATCGCTCGCGCGCGTCGGCGTTCAGGCTGCCGATCAGCAACCACTAAGTCTGCGCGACGCGATTGCCTTCGCATTGCAAAATAATAAGGACATCGAAGTCGCGCGCGACAATGTAAAGATTGCTGAATTCGATTTATTGACGGCGCATGGTTCATACGATCCGCGATTCAGCGCGCAGAGTTACTTCGAAAGAATCCTGACTCCGGCGACCAGCGTTTTGAGCGGCGCGTCGAAGCTGGAACAGGACGACGTCACCGCGACGACTCGATTCGAAGGTCTGGCGCCGAAAGGCGGCGGAAATTATCGCGTGGACTTTTCGTCGATCAGATTGAATACCAACAGCGCTTTTAATGTGCTGAATCCTTCGTATCCGACGGCGCTGACGTTCACGTACACACAGCCGTTGATACGCAGCCGGAAATTTGATTTGCCACGGCGGCAGATCGAAGTCGCGAAGAAGAACCTTTCGCTGACCGACGCACAGTTTCGTCAGCGCGCAATCGAGGTGATCACGAATGTACAGCGTTCGTACTGGGACCTGGTGTTCGCGTTGCGCAATTTGCAGATTCAGCGCGACTCGCTCACGGACGCGCGCGAACAATTGGCGCACAACCGGCGCATGGTGGCCGAGGGAACGCTGGCGCCAATCGACGTGGTGGCGGCTGAGACGCAGGTGGCAAATTTCGAGCAGGCGGAATTCGCGGCGTTGGAAGACGTCAGCCGAACTGAGAACAATCTCAAGAACATGATCGCGGAAAATCAGCAGGCAAAGATTTGGAACCTTTCGATCATTCCAACCGACCACGTTGATTTGACGGTGCCGCAAATTGCTTTGCCCGAGGCGATGACTGCCGCCATACAAAACCGGCAGGAGCTGAAGCAATCGGACCTGGCACGAGAAATCAATCTGCTGGATCAAAAACTTTATCGCGATCAGACGAAGCCTGAGATCGATCTCGTCGGTAGTTACGGCATGATCGGCAATGCAGGAACGCAGGTCACGACAACGAATCCGCTGACCGCGAGCAACGATGCGTTGCGCGCACGCGTGAACGAGTTGTCGTCTATCAGCGGTTTGCAACCGTTGCCGGCGCCGCCGACCGTCACGATTCAGCCCGATCTCTTCGGCGGATATTTTCAATCGCTGTCAAACCTGGCGTCGAATCAATTCAATAATTTTCGGGTGGGCGTTGCGATCAGCTTGCCGCTGCACAACCGCACAGCCGAAGGACAGTTGGGCCATGCGCTGGTCGAAGGCAAACGGATCGCGACGCAGCGCGAACAGCTTGAACAATTGATCCAAGTCGAAGTCCGCAACGCGTTGCAGAGTTTGAGCACGACTGAAGCCCGCCTGCGTTCAGCCGCAGTCGCGCGTTCGACCGCGGAGCAACAGTACGAGAGCGAGAAGCGCAAACTCGATGCGGGTCAATCGACTGTGTTCCTCGTGCTCGAACGTCAGACGGCGCTGGCCGTCGCGCGCGGCAACGAACTGCGGGCCCAGACGGATCTGAACAAAGCCATTGCCGAGTTGCAGCGCGCGACCGGCAATTCACTGACAGCAAATAATGTCACGGTGACCGTGCGCTAGATGCTCGACGTGGCCCAGAACGCGAGCTTTATCCAGGCTGAGACGAGTCGGGCCTTCGTCCTGATGAGTACCTCGGCTATCCGCGGCGACTAATTTGCGCTGGTGATCAGAATGACGTCGCGCATCTCGACGCCCCGGGTGAAGGCGAAGTACTTGCCATCGCGCGACCAACTGTTGGAATAGATCTTCTCGTCGGGCAAGCCGTTGAGGCGCCCCGGGGGCCCGCCATCCAACGGTTGTCGCCACAATCCCTCGCCCCAGTCGCGATAAGTTATTGCCTTGCCGTCAGCTGTCCAGCGAATGGCGTAACGGAAATTTGCCAGCGGCGGCACGTCGAATACTTTCGTCGGAGTGCCGCCATCGATCGGCAGGACCGCCAACTGGGTCTTACCGCCGTCGCCAACGTATTCGCAGGCGATTGATTTGCTGTCCGGCGATATCCACGGCCACGAAGCCGCGTTGTCCGTGAGCCGGTGGGCATCGCCGCCGTCGATCGTCGCGCGCCATAAATGACCACCATCGCATCCCGATCGATAGACCACCCACTTGCCGTCAGGACTGACTGCCGGTTGCGAGCTTCTATCGCATTGCGTCAACTGCTTCGCATCTGATCCATCGATCTTCGCGCGCCAGATTTCGTGACCACCGGTGCGAGTCGATTCAAAGATAACAAACCGCCCGTCCGCCGTAACGCTCGGTGTGGTGTCGCTAGTGCCGGGAGGTGTGAGTTCTTTCCGATTAGTGCCGTCCGCATTCATGATCCAAAGCGTTTCGCCCTGCGCACTTCCGGACGTGTAAACGATCTTGTCGTCGGGCGTCCAGTCGAGACCCAACAATCCATCGCCGCGGCTCAATGAGCCAAAGGTCAGTTGTTTCGCATCGCGCTAGTTGCTCGCCGAGGCGATCCAAATGTTGTTGATTTGGCGGAAGGTCGTTGTGATCGCGGTGTTGGAATCAGCGGCCACGTCGAGGACAAAATCGTATGCGTTCAGATCGTTGACTACGCGGCGGACCTGGCCACTGGGATATGCGACCATCCATATCTGGCTACCCTCATCTGGTCCCGGCGATGCGGCGATGGTGAGGATGCCGCTGCCGTCCTTGAGCCACGATATGCGCCCGATCGTTTTCCAGGGAACGGTGCTCAATTGTTTGAGTTCGCCGGTCTCGACGGCCAGCGTCCAAAGAAAAGCGACCGTCGGTTCGCCTTCGCGCGAAGCGCCCAGCGCCAGCATCTTTCCATCCGGCGCCCAAGACAAACAGTAAGTGGTCATGTTGCGCTTGCGCGGAACTGTGATCACCGCGCGCTCTTCTGTCCCGTCAACGTTCGACACAATGATGCTGCTGTTCTGTCCGCCATCGATATAGCGCATAAACGCAATGCGCTTATTGTCCGGCGCGATCGTGAACTGCCACGGCACATTCTCACGTAACTTGACCGGAACGCCGCCCAGTGTCGGCAAGCGATACAACACCTCGTGGCCTTCATACGATTCGATGACGTAATAGATGCTCCGTCCGTCGGGCGCGAATTGAATACCGCGATAGGTGA
>CBFHBI010000342.1:0-4387 GCA_965653755.1 uncultured Blastocatellia bacterium | reverse complement strand
TGAAAGATGGGCCGCGCACAATCGATCTCGATCTCTTGCTGTACGGAGATGTTGAGAGCGACACTGAGTTTCTCAGATTGCCGCATCCACGCCTGCACGAACGGCGCTTCGTGCTCGAACCACTGGTCGAAGTCGCGCCGCATCTAATACATCCGACGCTGAATTGCACGGACGCTGAGTTGTTGGAGAAGATGGAAGATAAGTCGACGGTGCGGCGTTGGACGCCATAGAAGCCCACATTAAGAATATCCCGAGAAAGAAAACGCAATGAGCCATCAAAGATGGCGGCAGATAGTAGCTCCGGGCGTAAGCCCGGGGTTCACTGTATAAGAATTGTGAAAGCCCGCGAAGTGGGCGACAGAGATTGCGTTGTAAAAGTCTGCCGCCCGCTTCGCGGGCTCTGCATCCTCTTTTCACTGATCCCCGGGTTACGCTCGCTGCGCTCTCTCCACCCGGGGCTATTTTCTGTCGCCTGCTTCGCAGGCTTGGCGCTCCTATAATTTCGCCGTTGCTAAAAACTGCGGTGGTTTTCGCGCCTTCGTCGCTTGTTCGAAGGCGAACGCGAATTTGATTAATGTTGCTTCACTCCACGCGCGGCCGAAAAACGACAGTCCCACGGGCAACCCGAACACATAACCAGCAGGCACGGTGACGTGCGGATAGCCTGCGACTGCCGAAGTCGTCGAGTAGCCGCCGGTGAAATGATCGCCGTTGACCCAGTCAGTGGGCCATGCCGGTCCGCCGGTCGGCGCGATCAGCGCATCGAGTTTGTTCTTGTCCATCACAAAATCGATGCCTTCCTTGCGCGACAGTTGATGATTCTTGGACAGCGCGTCGCGATAAGCCTTGTCGCTGAGCGGGCCTTTCGCCTGGGCCTTGGTCATGATGTCTTGCCCGAACCACGGCATTTCACGATCATGGTATTGTTCATTGAAGTCGATAATCTCCTTCAGAGACTTCACCGGCGCGCGTTGTCCCAGCGATCGAAAATATTCATTCAAATCAGCTTTGAACTCGTAGAGCAAGACTTCCAATTCCGAATCGTCGAACTTGCCCGCGGTCGGAATGTCCGCCGGATCGATTACGGTCGCGCCGCGTCGCTTGATGATGTCGATGCAGTCGTTCATCAATTTGTCCACAGCGTCGTTGAAGCCGAACCCTTTGCGATGCACGCCGATGCGCGCGCCTTTCAATCCATTGGCGTCGAGCGACTTTGTGTAATCGACGAGTGATTTGCCGGCACTTGCTTTGGTCGTCTCGTCGCGCGAATCGATTCCAGTCAACGCCCCCAGCAGGATCGCCGCGTCGGTCACTGAGCGGCACATCGGACCGGCGGTATCCTGGCTGTGCGAAATAGGAACGATGCCCGCGCGGCTGATCAACCCAACCGTAGGCTTGATTCCTACGAGCGAATTCGCATTCGAAGGACAAACGACTGATCCGTCGGTTTCAGTGCCGACCCCGATCGTCGCGAGATTCGCCGCGATGGCCGCGCCCGTTCCGGAACTCGAGCCGCATGGATTGCGATCCAGCACGTAAGGATTTTTCGTCTGCCCACCGCGCCCACTCCAGCCGCTGGTCGAATGACTGGAACGAAAGTTGGCCCACTCGCTGAGGTTGGTCTTGCCGATAATCACGGCGCCGGCGTCGCGCAACTTCCTGGCAACGAATGAATCCTGCAACGGAATCGATCCGGCGAGGGCCAGCGATCCCGCAGTAGTCGTCATGCGATCGTGCGTGTCGATGTTGTCTTTGATCAGCACCGGAATGCCGTGTAGCTGCCCGCGCAGACGGCCGGCCTTTCGTTCTTTGTCGAGATCGGAGGCGATCGCCAGCGCATCCGGATTCAACTCGATGACTGCATTGACCGCCGGTCCGCGTTTGTCGATCTCTTCGATGCGATCCAAATACTTGCGCGCGATGGATTGGGCGCTGTGCTGGCCGGAAGCCATCGCCTTTTGGAGTTCATCGATCGTGGCTTCATCGAATTCGAATGCCGGCGGTGAGCTGGAAGCTTCGGCTTTGGTCAAATCTGAGCGATTGATGACGGTGGCGAGCGCCACACTGCTGAATAAACTATTCCTGACAAATTTTCTGCGGTGCATACTTGTCCTCGGATCGTGAGATCGAACAATCGTCGCCACTTCTAAATTGTGGAGGGATAAAAGTCAAACAGGAGAGTTTGGAGTCCGCCTTTAGGCGGAATAGTTCGGCTTAAGCCTGCCGCCTAAAGGCGGTACTCCAAACGCAGCCGCCTCAGATGAGAATTTCGTCCGGCTCTTCGATGGCCGGCGCGACTGACGGTCTGACCCATGACCGCACCGATTTGAAATTGAGGCTTATCGGCGTGCCGTTGCGTACGCTTTCGGCGAGACGTTTCGCGTCCGGCAGCACGTTGATGGCGCGCAGCGCTTGCGGGTCGCTTTCGAGCAGGACGCGTTGGCCGGCATCGGCGCCGAAAGCCGCCGTCACAATTTCTACCCGCAGCCGTAGCTTGACGAAATCAAGATCGGAATCGATTTGGGAAATCTGAAGCCGCGGCTGTTCTTTGCGCACGTAGTTTTTGAAAGCATCGATTAAGCGGTCGGTCACGGGATAGTCGTTGGACTTCGGCGCATGCGCATAATCGACTTTGTCGATCCGATAAGATTCAAAGCCGGCCACTTTTCCCGCCGTCAACAGCCGATTGAAATAGAACGCCGCTTCGACGATCCGGCCGCGCGCCGCAGTCGCGGTCAGCCCGCGAGCTTCGATGTCCGGAGTGATGCCGCCGCCGCCGTAGAACACTCGGCCGGCGGCGGTGCGAAACGCCGGCGAGTTCGAGCCGCGCGACGCCGAGGTCGATTCATTGGGCGAAGGTTGTCCCGGCTGGGTCGGCTGCTGATCGTCATTCTGATCATGGCGCACGTAGTAATCGTAAAGCGAGCCACTCGAATAATCGCGTTGCAACGATCGTCCGTAGGGCGTGTAGTAACGCGCGGTCGTCAGGGTCAGGCCCGTGTTGTAGGGCAATTGAAAGACATGTTGGACCAGGCCTTTGCCAAAACTGGTTTCGCCGACGACCAGACCGCGGCCGTGATCCTGGATAGCTCCCGCTACAATCTCGGAAGCCGACGCGGTGTTGCGATTGATCAAAACCACCAGCGGCAAATCTTCCGGATCGCGTCCATTCGATTTGTAAATCGCCGGATCGGAATATTCGCTGCGGCCCTTGACCGAAACAATCACCTTGTCGCGCGGCAGAAATTCACTCGCAACATCGATCGCCTGGTCGAGCAAGCCGCCGGGATTGTTTCGCAAATCCAAAACAATTTGCCGCGCACCTTGTTTCTTTAGATCGGCCAGGTCCTCGCGCAACTCGTCGTCGGAGGTGTGTTGAAATCCACCGGTGAGGCCGATATATCCAGTGCCGGGTGAGATCATGAAGGCGTTGCGAATCGAAGGCAGCGGCACGGCGTCACGCTTAATCTTGAAATTGAGCGGGACCCCTTCGCCCGCGCGTTCAACTTTAATCGGCACATCCGCGCCGCGCTCGCCACGCACGTTTTTCGAAACTTCTTCAGTGGACCAGTCGCGCGCATCCTTGCCATCGACTTCCAGAATGCGATCGCCATAACGCAGGCCGGCGCGATACGCAGGCGTCCCTTCCACGACCGATTGAACATAAACGCCGTCATCGTGACGCAGAATCTGCACCCCGATCCCGTAAAAGCTCGACGACTGATCTTCCCTCAGCTTCTTGAAATCGTTTGCGGGAAAGTACATCGAATGCGGATCGAGCGTGAACAGCATTCCCTGGATCGCTGCCTGAGTCGCTTTTTCGTAATCGACTTCGCCGGCGTATTGCTCCTCGACGGTCGTAATCGCCTCGCGATAATCGGCTTCAATGCGGTCGGCTTGGTATTTTTCCTGGTTGACCTGGCCGGAGGCGTTCGTCGCGTGCCGCTGAAAGGCGCGCGACTTCATTCCACCCGCGACCGCGGCGACGACGATTACCAGGATTCCAACGACAGTGAACTTTCTGGACATTTTCGGACGTGCTGACTGTGTAAAATATAGCACAGCGCCGGGCACGCTCGAAGCAGAGTGCCGCTTGTGCCTGCGCCGCTATTCATCGAGAATGTGAGCGTGCTGCCGAAACTCTCGATCGTCGTTCCAGCTTTCAACGAAGCTGCGCGTTTGGGACGCTCAGTCACGGAAATAATCAGATACTTGAACGAGCGAGCCGAACCGACGGAATTGATCGTCGTCGATGATGGATCGAGCGACGAGACTGCGGCCGTGGCCGAAGAAACTATGCGTGAAGCGGGCCGGGTCAGCGCGCGTTTGGTTCGCTATGAAGAAAATCGTGGGAAAGGATACGCCGTGAGACTCGGGCTGCTGGAGG
>CBFHBI010000341.1:0-4393 GCA_965653755.1 uncultured Blastocatellia bacterium | reverse complement strand
AATAATCTGAACCGCCGCGTCCGAGCGTAGTCGTCACGCCGCGCGCAGTGCTGACAATGAAACCTCCCAACACCGGGACCTTCGCTGCATTTATCAGCGGCTGAATCTCAACGCAGACATGGTTTGTCGTCTCGGGCTGTGGCGCCGCCATTCCGTATGTGTCGTCGGTCTTGATGCATGAACGCGCATCGACGTGCCGCGCATCGACAGCCGCCTCCAAAAGCGCCGCGGTGATTAACTGCGAAGAGAGATGTTCGCCGTAAGCGACGATCTCGTCCTGCAGCGGCGGACTGGTCACCGGATGCGCGGCGATAATTTTGTGCAATTGGCGGATTTTGCTGCGCGCATCGCCGAGAGTGGAAACAAACGCGGTGCGCCTGTCGTTCTTCAAGAGTTCGTGGGCAGCGGCGAGATGGCGTTCGAATTCGGAATCGAGAGACTTGGTGGCGGCGCGGGCGTCGCCGTTAATCGCGATTTCCACACTTTCGAGCAAGGCGTTGGTAAATCCGCCGAGCGCGGAGACCACCACCACCGGCCGCGATTCAATCGCGAGCTTTACGACCGCGACTACATTGCGAATGGCGGTCGCGTATTCGACCGACGTGCCGCCGAACTTCATGATGGTGGGGCGTTTTGTCATTGAGCGATGCAATTGTAACGCAAACTGTCAGTTTGCGGCGCAATCTAACAGATTGCGTTACGAGATTCAGGTGCGGGCGGCTGAAAGAACAGCGCTTGATTGGCAACTCAGCCGTCCCGTACAATCTCATTCAGTTCAGAGTTCAAGCTTTAGCTTGCGAGACTACGGCACTCTGAAGATTGAGCTCTGAACCACTTTAAGTTATGGCTAGTTTCGATAAAGTATTAACCAAAGTCTTCGGCAGCAGTAACGAACGCTTTCTGAAGAGCATTCGCCCCGTAATCGCGCAGATAAACGAGCATGAACCGGCGGTCCAGGCGCTTTCGGATGACGAATTGCGCGGAAAAACCGCCGAATTCAAAGAGCGAATCGCCGACGCGATTAAAGACGCGCGCGATAAAGACGATCGCCAGTACAAGGAGCAGGAAGCGCTCAACGAGATTCTGCCCGAGGCTTTTGCAGTGGTGCGTGAAGCGAGCAAGCGCACCACCGGCATGCGCCACTTCGACGTGCAGTTGATCGGCGGGCTCGTGTTGCATCAGGGCAAGATTGCCGAGATGCGCACCGGCGAAGGCAAGACGCTGGTCGCGACGCTGCCGGCTTATTTGAATGCTTTGACTGGGCGCGGGGTGCACGTCGTGACCGTCAACGATTACCTGGCCTCGCGCGACGCGGAATGGATGGGCCAGATTTATCGCTTCCTCGGCCTCGAAGTCGGCTGCATCCAGAACGACATGGATGATTTCGAACGGCAGACCGCCTACGCCGCCGACATCACGTACGGGACGAATAACGAGTTCGGTTTCGATTACCTGCGCGACAACATGAAGTTCGATCTCGCGACCTGTGTCCAGCGCGGTCATTATCATGCGGTCGTCGATGAGGTCGATTCGATTCTGATCGACGAAGCCCGCACGCCGCTGATCATTTCAGGTCCTTCCGAAGAATCTACCGACAAGTACTACCAGGCCAACGCGATCATTCCGCAACTCATTCGCGGCGAGGAACTCGAAGAGAATAAGAAGACCGGCGACTACGTGGTTGACGAGAAGAATCATTCGGCCGTGCTGACCGAAGAAGGCGTGGAGAAAGCGGAGCGGCTGTTGGGCGTCGGCAACCTCTACGATCCCGGCAACATGGAATTGCTGCATTGCGTCGAGCAGGCTTTGAAGGCGCACACGCTCTACCGTTTGGACCACCAGTATGTCGTGCAGGACGGCGAAGTGATCATCGTCGATGACTTCACCGGCCGTTTGATGAAAGGCCGTCGTTGGTCGGACGGTTTGCATCAGGCAGTCGAAGCGAAAGAGGGCGTGAAGATCGAGCGCGAGAACCAGACGCTCGCCACGATCACTCTGCAGAATTATTTTCGTTTGTACGAGAAGCTTTCCGGCATGACTGGTACTGCGGAAACCGAAGCCGCCGAGTTTCATTCGACTTACAAGCTCGACGTGATCGTCATCCCGACGCATATGCCGATGGTGCGCAAAGACAACCCGGACGTCATCTATCGCACGCTGCCCGAGAAATGGGACGCGGTCGTAGCGGAGATTAAGGAGTTGCATGAGAAGGGTCAGCCGGTGCTGGTGGGTACCGTGTCCGTCGAAAACTCTGAACTAATCGCGCGCAAACTACAGCGCATCGGCGTGCCGCACAACGTTTTGAACGCCAAGTATCACGAACGCGAAGCCGAAATTGTTGCGCAGGCCGGCCGCAAAGGCATGGTGACGATCGCGACGAACATGGCCGGCCGCGGTACGGACATTCTGCTCGGCGGCAATCCCGATTTCATGACGCGCGAGTTTCTGAAGGAACAGGAAGTCGATCCCGACGAGGCCACTGAATCGCAGTGGCAGCAGGAATATCAGAAAGCCAAGCGCATCGTCGAAGCCGAGCACAAAGAGGTGGTGTCTCTGGGCGGTTTGCACATTCTCGGCACTGAACGTCACGAATCGCGGCGCATTGACAATCAGCTTCGTGGCCGTTCCGGCCGCCAGGGCGATCCCGGATCATCGCGCTTCTTTCTTTCTCTGGAAGACGATTTGATGCGCATCTTTGCCGGCGACAAAGTCAAAGCGCTGATGGCCCGGCTGGGCATGGAGCAAGGCGTGGCGATCGAATCGAAGATGGTTTCGAAGCGCATCGCCGCCGCGCAGAAGTCGGTCGAAGGCCGCAACTTCGAGACGCGCAAACATCTGCTCGAGTACGACGACGTGATGAATAAGCAGCGCGAGACCATTTACGGCTTGCGCCGCCAATTGATGGAAGAACCCGATCAGCGCGAGTACCTGATGGGTGAAACCGGTGTCGCGCGCGATCTGCTCGCCGATATCGCGAAACAGTATCTCGATCCGAACGCCTCGCCCGATGACTGGGACGTCGAAAACTTCAAGGTGCAGGTTCACACGATCTACGCGCTCGACGTTGAGGCCGAAGGTCTGGACTTTCAGAAATCTTCAACTGAAGAGATCGAAGACTTCATCTGGGAAAAGCTAAAGGCCAAATATACCGAGAAAGAAACCCAGATCGGCGGCGAAGCGATGCGCACTTACGAGCGCATCATCATGCTGAACATCATCGATGCGCAATGGAAGGACCACTTGCTGGCGCTAGATCATTTGAAACAGGGCATCGGCCTGGTCGGTTATGGCCAGAAAGATCCGCTGGTCGAATATAAGAAAGAAAGTTTCGATCTGTTCCAGGCGATGCTCGATCGGATTGATACGACCACTATTCGATCGCTCTTCAACCTGCAAGTGGTGGCCGAAGAATCACCCGAAGAAATTCAGCGAAGACGTTTGGCCGCGCGCCGTCGCGGCGGTTCGATGCAATTCACTGGACCAAACCAGGGCGCAACGGCGGCAGGTGAGGAGGCCGGCAAAGTAAAAACTGTCGTGCGCGATCAACCTAAAGTCGGCCGCAACGATCCCTGCCCGTGCGGCTCCGGCAAGAAATACAAGAAATGTCATGGCGCTGCGTGACTCGGTTGCGATGAATTTTTCACGAAAAAACTGGTGTCCGGGAATCCGAAAGACAATCCTGGTTCTTTTCGCGTTATCCGTCGGTGCGAGTGGCCCAGTACGCGCGGCGCAACAGTTGTCGATTGATCAACTCGAAGCAAAATTGAATTTACAATATGCGAAGATTCGACAAACGATTTACGCTCCGCCGAGCCCGATGGACTTTGGCGTGGTAGCGCTCCAGCATGAACGTCCATACGATGTCGAGGCTTATAAGCGACACTTACGTGAATGGCAGGACGACTTGGCACAGAGTTTTAAGGCGGCGGCGGACATAGTCAACGAAATTCTGAAACTGAATCCTCCGAACGCAGACTACTGGCAGGAACGCCTGGAGACATTGACTCTCTACTCGCAGCCCATCAGCAGTCCGGAAGAGCGCCAAGTTTATGGTGCGAGTGAAGTTCAGCAATCAGCGCGTTTGAATAAAACCCCGCCGGCCGAATACACAGACGAAGCGCGCAATGCTAAGACAAACGGGCAAGTACGTTTGCGCCTGGTGCTGGCTTATGACGGCACAGTCAAGAATGTATTTGCCATCAAAACCCTGCCGCACGGATTAACAGAGTCGGCGATGAAAGCGGTTCGCGACATTGAATTCGAGCCTGCGATTCGTAATTCGCATAGAGCGTCGCAGTTCATCACTCTCGTTTACGAATTTAAAGACGGACAGTCGCGCGCACCCTTCATCCCGCATACGGTCTTCTGAACATTCTGAACGTCCACTTGCTGA
>CBFHBI010000340.1:0-4397 GCA_965653755.1 uncultured Blastocatellia bacterium | reverse complement strand
CAGCCGGCTTGGCGGCCGCTCTCCAGCTGCGCGGCTTTGCCGGTGGCGCCGAACTGTTCCTGCAAGGCCGTCGAGTTCACTTTCACGACGACGCCGTCAATCTCGTAATCGAGCGTGTCACGCTTCGCTTCCACCGAACGACAGAACTCGATTACCTCGTCGATCGTCCGGCACAATTCGCGGTTCTTGTTAACCCGAAATCCGGCGCGCTCTGCCCAATTAAGCGCATCCCAATGCGTCGCAAAAGCTTTCTTCTGCCCTGCGATTACGTCATACGCAAACATTTCGAGTCGCCGCCGCGCCGTGATCGACGGATCGAGTTGGCGAATCGTCCCCGATGCGGCGTTGCGCGGATTCGCAAACCGCGGTTCGCCTTCATCTTCACGTTCACGGTTTATCTTTTCGAAGATGCGACGGCCCAGGTAAGCTTCGCCGCGCACCTCGATTTCACGTGCGATACTCTTCGCGCCCTCACGCAACTTCAGCGGAATGCTGCGAATCGTCCGCACGTTCGAGCTAACGTCTTCGCCGCGGAAGCCGTCGCCACGCGTCACGCCGCGCACAAACACGCCGTCTTCGTAATGGACCGACAGAGACAAACCGTCGATCTTCAATTCCGCCACGTATTCTGGTGAGGTTCCGCCGGCGAGCTTACGGCAACGCTCGTCGAATGCGCGCAACTCATCGATGTTGTAGCTGTTATCAAGCGACAACATGGGCACGCGATGAAAGAATTCCGGGAACCCTTCGGCGGGACGGCCGCCGACGCGCTGAGTAGGACTGTCAGGAGTGATTAGCTCGGGATGCTTCGCCTCCAATTCGCGAAGCTGCTCCATCAAAGCATCGTATTCGCGGTCAGAAATTTCCGGGGCTTCCTCCAGATAGTACAGATCGTCGTGACGACGAATCTGGTCACGCAGCTTTTCGATTTTTCTTTCGCTTGGCATCTTTCTCACGATGACACTGAATTACAATCAAGTCTCAGAACCGGAAGCGGTAGCGATCGGATCAATTGATCCCGTCGCTACCGCTCCGGGTTCTGACATATTTTATGTTGCCCAGGAGCGCGAGAATTCAAGGCCCGCTGTCTTCTCCGCGCCTCTCTGGGGCTAACTCTCCGCTCGATAAAACAAATATCGAGGACGTTCAGAATCTCGATCGAAAGCGCGGCAGACAAAGCCTTCGCTGAGAGTCTGCACGAACTCTTGACGGACGCGCAGCACTTCACGTTTGGCTGTTTCAGGATCTTTCTTCAGCAACGACGAAAAATCGGCAGGAATCTCGACGAAGCGTTCCGCGTCACCGAGCGGAAACTCTGCACGTCGCGAAATGGCTTCGACGCGCGGCGCGTTCAGATCCCAACTCGCGAACAGACGATCGCTGTCCATCCCCCGGACAGCTCCCTTTTCATCCGGATTGGTCGAATAGTCTGTCCCATAAAAATTAACCGCATATTCGCGCACCGCGACTCCGAGACGATTCAAATTGAAATGAGCATTCCGCGCGCGCATCGGTTCGAAAGTCCACTTGATGTAAGAGCGCCCCTCGGCCAGCGCGCGCGCACGCTGCGCCCATTTCAATTGCGCTCCGACGCCTTTGTTTTGGTATTCGACAGCGACGGCCATCATGTGCGAATAACCAAAGATGTATTCGCCTTCTACGGCCGCGAGATGATGAACAAAGCCGATCAGCTTGCCGTCGGCGAACGCTCCCAGCGTCCAGCCACCCGCGCAATGCGACACGATTAAGTGACGGCGCGGCGAGATTTCCAGATCCGGAAGTCCGAATGCCTGGCGCTGCAAATTAATGCAGGCATCGTATTCTTCGATCGTCGAAACTTCGCGAATCTCTACACGCGCGCGAGTTGATTCGGTTGACATAATTCGCTGCGGGAACTGCGAATCATATCATGAGAGTCGAAGAAGATTGACGCTGGGATATGAAACTATTTCGGATTTGTCTCAGTGCGTGATAACTCAGCCAGTTCATTCAACGTACGCTGCAACTGTTGCGCAGAATTCTGAATTCGTTCGCAGAAGTTCCGCTGTGCGTCCGTCAACTCTTCCTGACTGAGCATGATTTCAGAAAAGCCGAGAATCGAAGTCAGCGGAGTGCGCAGTTCGTGCGCGAGGTGGGCCATTGAAGCTGAACGCCATTCGGTGAGATCAAGCAGCTTACGGTTTTGCTCTTTGAGCTGCGCGTTCTCTTCTTCGAGCGAATGGTCATCGCCATCGGGATTGGCGGATTTCACTGAGGCGACTCTTTTCGACTTCGCACGTGCCATGATCGCAAGCAAAAGACTGAGCCGGCACAGTCACACCACGCCGGCTCCTATGGCTTCGATTATTCTCCGCCCACGGCCGAGGTCACCGCTCGCGCTTCTTCCTGAAGCGCCGCATTTACGCTTGCTTCGGTAGTATCTTCTTTTCCAGACGCCGATGATTGCAGCTTAGCTGAACCGCCCGCTACCGGCACCAATCGGAAATCGAATTTCGCTTCGGCTTTACCAGTCTCGCCGCCGCCCCCGACACCTGCGGCGCGACCAAGTAGGCCGCCAATCTTCTTCCCAGTGGATGGCGTCTTAAGAGTCGAGATGTCGGTGTAAAGAATGTAAGTGCATCCCTTGGCCTTTGCTTCCATCGCAGCTTCACTCGCTGACGACGCATTGAGCGCCACCGCGTCGATGCCGTTGCCGCTGAGCGTCGCGACGAGTTGCTGCCGTAATTCATCAGTCGAAACCGACGCCTTCGCTTTATTGTTGAATTCGACGATGCCAACCTTCGGCCGAGCGGCTGAAGGATTAGACATGTTCGAAGGCATGTTCATGTTCGACGGCATGCTCGACGTTGAATTGCCGCCCTGGTTCGCTTGCTGCTCGCGCGCCATGGCCATCGCGTCGGCCATCGACATTGAATACATTTCCTGCGTGCTGTGCGCCTCGGTATAACCGGCAGGCACATCGAACAGCGCTGCGTCCAAGGGCTGGCGCGACAGTTCGATAACTTGTTTCGTCGTCGTCATGGTCACACTGCCGTCGGGTCCGAACATCTTGATCGTCTCTTCCAACGGATAGCCGAGATTTGCCACGCCGGTGCGTTTGAAATGATAAGTATCACGGCAGCCGCCCATCGGCGCGTTCGGCGCCTGCGGCGGTCTCTCTGAGCCGCAATTCAATCCGTATTCGAGATTGACGTACCAACCGTCGCGCTCCATCTTCATGTTGCTCTGCGCACAAGCGTCCGGTGAAGATTCCATCGTCATGGTTTGCTTCAAGTGGCGCGCGGTCAGGCCAAACATCTCTTTTCGCTCACCTGTATCGACGGTATTAATTGTCCCGGTAACCACTCCGCCGCGCCGCGATGGACCAGCACTCGGTCGCGGACCCATCTGCGTTGACGACGTGTCAGCATCGCCGGAATCCATCGGTGTAATCATGTATTTGCGCGCGCGATCGTTGATTTGAATCGTGCGCTTCATGTCGCACTCGGTGATCGTCGCCATGGCCATGCCGGCAGGCATTCCCGGCACGCTCATCTCGCTGCGTTCGCGCATGCCTTTGATCATGGTCGTGCTGGTCATCTCCTGACCTGCGCCCATGCTTTGCTTGAAAGTAATCTTGAAGTCGCCCGTGACTGGCCTATCGGTTTGGGTTCGCTGCGCAATCGAGATCGCAGTGATCGACGTGTCAGCAAGAAAAAAAGTTCTAAAGTGACTGAATCTGAGTTTCATGAAGTAATTCTCCAAAGAATAAATTTAGGATGTCGGGTGACAGGGGGAAACTATCAAAAACCGTGGGCCGACTCAAGCAGGCGTTTGCGGCAAGCGTGTCGATGAGTCTGTTATAAGAATATGCTACGAGTTGTCGTCGCGGCGACGATTGTCTGCCGGCGCATACGGCAAATCGTCGCGCCTTCGGCGCGGGAATGGATCGCTGCCGCGTCGCCGCGAGGGAGAGTTGGGGGCACGGCGATCGATGCTGCCCACCGGTAAATTTCTGCCATGGATGGCTTCGGTTAGGATACGTGTAATCTCCTGCGACAAGGTGCGATGTTCAGCCGCTGCGCGCCGGCGGAGCGACTCCTTCAGTTCGTTGGGAACGTAAGCGCCGATGAACACTCCTTTACGATTTGCCATTGTCCGGGGTCTCCTTGTGACTAATGATCAAAACGTCGGGCGAACCGAACGCCCGCTCCGCGAACGGTTTCTTGAAGAGCACGCCTGCAGGTTGATCTTGCAAATTGAGAGCAAGTCTGTAAGCCGAATTCTGTACTCCGATTTTCAAATTTCAAATCTCAAATTTGAGATCGGAGATTTGAAAATCGGAGCGGCGATCATTCCTCTAGCCCAAACGTTGCCGTTTGGATCAAGCGACCTACCCGGAGGCTGTGGGCGGGCAG
>CBFHBI010000339.1:0-4398 GCA_965653755.1 uncultured Blastocatellia bacterium | reverse complement strand
AGCGCAGGCATGCTGCCTGCGGATCGCCGATATCTTGTCGGCAACTTACTAAGATCGGAAGCAGGCAGGATGTCTGCGCACCGCCGACAAGATGTCGGCGTTCCATCAAATGTTTCGCATTGGCATCGGACACGACACGCATCGACTGGTGGAGTCAAAGCCGCTGATTCTGGGTGGAGTGAACATTCCATTCGAGCGCGGCAGCGACGGTCATTCCGACGGCGATGCGCTAACGCATGCAATCGCCGACGCCATTCTCGGCGCGTTGAGTGAAGGCGATCTTGGCGTTTATTTTCCTGACACCGATTCCCAGTGGAAAGATGCTGACAGTCTGCAGCTATTGTCTCGGGTCGTCTGGCTGGCGCGCGAACGCGGCTTTCAAATTGAGAATGTTGATTGCAATGTGATGCTGGAGCGGCCAAAGCTGCGCGCGCATATCGAAGCCATGCGCGAGAATCTGGCGAAAGTATTGAACATTGAAGCCGCTCGCGTGAGCGTCAAGGCCAAGACGGGTGAAGGCCTTGATGCCGTTGGAAAGGGTGACGCAGTCGCGGTGCAAGCTATCGTCTTACTCAAAGTTCACCAAGATTGAGTAAGCGGCTTTGCCGCCTGATGTGCGGAAGGTCTTTGACCTTCCCGGGAGCCGATCTTTCATTTCCCGGGGCTTGCCCTTTCTCCGCATGGCGTTTGCAGGGCACAGCCCATCGAAACAACGAAGCTTTGCCGGAAGGTCGTAGACCTTCCGCACATCGAATGGCATAGCCCGAGAAAATCCAGATGCGTCCGCAGGACATCATTCGTAAGAAGCGCGACCGCGGCGAACTGTCGCACGCGGAGATCGAATTCTTCATCGACGGCGTGACTCACGGCGAAGTAGCTGACTATCAAATTACGGCCTGGTTGATGGCGATTTTTTTGAATGGGATGACGGACGCCGAAGCCGCGTCGCTGACCAATGCCATGCTGCATTCAGGTGACATCCTCGATTTTTCCGACATCGCAAAACCAAAAGCAGACAAGCATTCCACGGGCGGGGTTGGTGACAAGACTTCGCTTTTGATCGCGCCGCTCGCGGCCGCCGCCGGCATCTGCGTGCCGATGATTTCCGGCCGTGGTCTGGGCCATACGGGCGGCACGCTCGATAAACTCGAATCGATTCCCGGTTATCGGGTTAATCTGTCTCTGCCGAAATTCCGCGCGGTGCTCGACAGATGCGGCTTTGCGATGAACGGCCAGACGGCGGAGATTGCGCCGGCGGATCGCAAGCTGTACGCGTTGCGCGACGCGACGGCGACCGTCGAAGCGATTCCTTTGATTGTCGCTTCAATCATTTCAAAAAAAGGCGCGGCCGGACTCGACGCGATGGTGATCGACGTAAAGACGGGCTCCGGCGCTTTCATGCGCGAAGAGAGTCGCGCCCGGCAATTGGCGCAGGCGCTGGTCAAGACTGGAAACTCTTTGGGCGTGCGTTCACAGGCGTTGATTACCGACATGAATCAGCCTCTGGGCCAAGCCGTGGGAAATTCAAATGAAGTTCTCGAGTGCATCGAACTCTTGCGCGGCGAAATCAAAGAAGGCGCGCGGCCGGTGCTCGATTTATCGATTGAACTGGCGGCGCGCATGGTCACGCTGGTCCAACTTGAAGCTACGATCGATGCGGCGCGCGCGCGCCTCAAGAAGCTTTACGAATCGGGCGAGGCGCTCGAATGTTTCCGCCGCAACGTCGAAGCGCAAGGAGGTGACCCGCGAGTTTGCGACAATCCGCGAGAGATTCTGCCGTTGACAGACAAAGCGTTTCAGGTAGAATCCCCGCGCTCTGGTTTTGTCGCCGCCATCGACACGGAAGAAATCGGCAATGCCATCGCCGAAGCCGGCGGCGGCCGGGTGCGGGTGGAAGATCGGATCGATCCGAGAGTTGGATTTGCGGCTGAGGTGAAAATCGGCGATGAACTTAAGCCGAATGGTTTAATCGGAACGGTCTTCTGTGACGATACGGCGCGCGGAGAGAGGGCCGCGGCGCGGATTCAGGCGGCCTACTCAATCAGCGAAGAACGTTCGGGCGAAGTACCGCCGCTGATTAAGGACGTGATCGAGTAAGTGAAGTTTAGAGTCGCAATTCGCATGAATTCGTGTCAGAACCGGGAGCGGTAGCGACCGGATCAAGTGGCACGTAGGTTTTCGGATTCAGACTCGGCCAAAGTTTTATGGTGAGAATCACATGATCCGGTCGCTACCGCTCCCGGTTCTGACACGCTAACGATGAAGTTCAAAGTCTTATTAACTCTACTCCTGTTGGCCTCGCTGATCTTTGCGGGCCAGGCTTGCAATCGCGTCAGCTACGGCGCGGACGACAAATCCAAAATTCACGTCGGCATCGTCTTTGACATCGGCGGGAAGGACGATCGTTCGTTCAATGCCGCCGCGTGGAACGGAGTGAAATGCGCCGAGACGGGCATGCTCCCTGACGGTAAGACCACTTGCGGCAAACCCGCGCTCGATGTAATCGTGCGCGACGTAGAGCCGGGCAATCCGGTTTCGATCGAACCGGCGATGCGCGCGTTTGCCGAACGCAACTACGACCTCGTCATCGGCGTTGGGTTTGCGCAAGGACCGATCATGCAGAAGGTCGCAACTGATTATCCAAACATCAACTTTGCGATCATCGACGGTGTGATTTTTGAAGCCGACGGCAAGACGCCCAAATCAAATGTCGCGTCATTGGTTTTCAAAGAGCACGAAGGTTCGTACCTCGTCGGGCTGATCGCCGGAATGACTACCAAGACGAACACCGTAGGGTTCATCGGTGGCATGGACATCGGATTGATTCACCGGTTCGAAGGCGGCTACGAGCAAGGCGCGAAATCAGTCAATCCCAATATCCAGGTAATTCAGAATTACGTGGGCGTCACCGATGCGGCCTGGAATAATCCCGGCAAAGGAAAGGAGATCGCGTTGGCCCAGATCGGCAAAGGCGCGGACGTGATCTTCACCGCGGCCGGCAATTCCGGTCTCGGCGCATTCGATGCCGTTGAGCAATCTGGCAAAGACGTGAGTGGCCGCGCCACGCATTTCGTCATCGGCGTCGATTCAAATCAAAACATGGTCAAGCCCGGCTTCGTGCTTACGAGCATGGTCAAGCGAGTGGACAACGCCGTGTACGACATCGTAAAGGACGTCGTGAATCACCAGTTCCACGGCGGCTTTCATGTGTTTGGCTTGGATACTGAAGGCGTTGGTTACGTGATCGATGCCAACAATAAGGACATCGTCTCGTCCCAAACGATTCAAGCGGCGGAAGAAGCGAAGAAGAAAATTGTCGCCGGCGACATTAAGGTTGTTGACAGGATGATGCAGTAAACGGAGCGCAGGCATCCGTGCCTGCGGTTCGCCGGCATCTTGCCGGCTCTTTCGAATCAAAGTGCGGGCATGGATGCCCGCGCACCGCCGACAAGGATGTCGGCGCTCCAACATGATCGAACTCCGCAATATCACGAAGAGATTTGGCGCGGTTCTGGCGAACGATCGCATTTCTCTCAAAGTGCCGCCCGGCACGATTCACGCAATTGTTGGCGAAAACGGGGCGGGCAAATCGACCGTGATGCGCATCGCCTATGGTTTTTACACCGCCGACGAAGGCGAAATCCTGGTGAATGGCGCGGTGAGCGAGATTCGCAGTCCGCACGATGCCATCGCGCTCGGTATCGGCATGGTCCATCAGCACTTCATGCTGGTCGAGCCGATGACCGTCGCCGAAAACATCGTGCTTGGGTCGGAGCCGGGCAACGCCGCGTCGCTAGATCTGAAAAAAGCTGCGGCTGAGATTCGTAAACTGTCTGATGAATTTAAGCTCGCCGTCGATCCTAATGCCACTATCGAAAACTTGTCGGTCGGCCAGCAGCAACGAGTCGAATTGCTTAAGGCACTCTATCGTCACGCGCAGTTGCTGATTCTTGATGAGCCGACCGCCGTGCTGACCCCGCAGGAAGTCGAGGAATTTTTTGTCATTCTCCGGCGTATGCGCGAGCAGGGGAAGACGATCGTTATTATCACGCACAAACTTTCCGAGGTGCTGGCGATTTCCGACGACGTCACGGTGATGCGTGACGGTCGCGTGGTCGGTAATTTGAAATCCAGTGAGACGAACGCCGCAGAACTCGCGCGCTTGATGGTGGGTCGCGAAGTTTTGTTGCGCGTGGAAAAGCCGGATGCCAAACCTGGGGCCGCCGTGCTCAGCGTGAGCGCGCTGACGATTGTCGGCCGCGATGGATCGAAGCGGCTCGATAATATTTCGTTCGAAGTGAAAGCCGGCGAAATTGTCGGGATCGCCGGTGTCGAAGGCAACGGGCAGACGGAATTGATCGAAGCGCTGGCCGGATTGATTCCGCCGTCGCACATTTC
>CBFHBI010000338.1:0-4398 GCA_965653755.1 uncultured Blastocatellia bacterium | reverse complement strand
TCAATGGCGGCCACTATCAGTCCCGAGCCATCGCCCGTCCAGGCTAATTGTTCGACTGCGAACCAGGTTTGTGAAGTAAGTGGTTTCGCTTCTCCACCGCTGATCGGAATCGTGGCAATGCTGCCGTGATATGTTCCCTCGAACGTCACCTTGGCCAGTGCAATCACATCACCGTTCGGCGACCACGCCAACTCGCGGTAAAGATCGGGCAGCTTGCACGAGGCAATCTTTTTTTCTCCCGAACCGTCGGCGTTCACAACCATCACCGCGCTTTCCAGTTCGTTAGGATTGCCCCGCAGAAATGCGAACTGCTTGCCATCGGGAGACAGCGATGCTTTGCTGGCGATGTTGCTGACGATCTTCGTAGCTTCGCCGCCCAGCACCGGCTTGCGAAACAATCCGGCCGAGGGACTGCTCTTATCGCGCATGACGTAATAAATGTAGTTGCCGTCATCCGAGAAGCTGAGACCCCAGTAAGACACATCGGCTGGCGCCAATATCTCTTGATTCGTGTTCGTGGCCACCTGCCGCAACTCGAGGCTTTGCAATCCCGCATCGCTCTCGACGTGCACGATGTATCTGCCGTCAGGCGAGATGGCCGCGTTCGATGCTTTGCCGTTGGCCGTGATGCGCGTGACTTTCAAACGCGTGAACGGCGGCGTGCGGTTCCATTTAAGAAAGAAATAGCCACCGATCGTCAGCAGTAGCACAACCATCAACGCGCCGGCTGAGTACATGATCGGTTTTCGTCGAGCATTGACTGCAATCGAAGCGCCGCTCAATCCTGTCTGGCTTACGCGAAGACTATCGGTCGACGCCGCGCTCGAAACGACCGTGGTCGGCATTTCCAGTGAGGCGTTTCCAGTAAGAGGCTGAGTCGCGGGCGCGCCAATTGGACCACTCGTGGGTGACACGATCGCACCGGGCGACACCACGCCGCTCTCCAGATCACGCCGCAACTCACGCAATTCGATGGCGACGTCTTTGATCGTCTGATATCGCTCGTCCGGATCCTTCGCCAGACAACGGCGCACAATGCGCTGCAAATCGACCGGAGCCGTGGGATTGAAATCTGTTAATGGCGGCGCGGGCTCATAGATGATCTTGTGCAGCGATTTGACCATCGAATCGCCCATGAAAGGCTTCTGTTTGGTGGCCGCTTCAAACAGGATGCAACCGAAAGAAAAAATATCCGAGCGATGATCGATGTCTCTCACGTCGCCGCGCGCCTGCTCCGGCGACATGTACCCGAGCGTGCCCATGACCACGCCGGGCGTCGAACGCTGCTGCATGATCGCCGTGATCTGTTCCTCGTCACTCGCCTTTGTCGGATCAGCCAGATGCGGCTCGATCAATTTCGCCAGACCGAAATCGAGAATCTTCGCGTGCCCTTCGTGCGACACCATGATGTTGTCAGGCTTCAGATCGCGATGCACGATGCCGGTCGCGTGCGCCTTCGCCAACGCCTCCGCCGTATGCTGCAAGTAACGAAGCAGTTTCTTTAGATCCGTTGATTTGCCGTGAATCAATTGGCGCAGCGTGTCACCATCGACGAACTCCATCGCGATGTAGTTCACGCCGTCCGTCTCGCCAATCTCATAGATGTGCGCGATGTTCGGATGATTGAGCGCGGCAGCGGCTTTCGCCTCGCGCACAAACCGCTCCATACGATCTTTCTTGGCGGCGAGATCCGTCGGGAGAATCTTCAGCGCCACTTTTCGATCGAGCCGCGCATCCTGCGCCAGATAGACTTCGCCCATTCCTCCAGCGCCGAGCTTCGAACGAACCTCGTAATGGCCGATGGTTGTGCCGGGCAGAATGTCCATGAATTCTTAGAATGACGACTCTTATTCACACCTGGCTTTAGCCAGGTGATCGACATTTCCCGATGCAGGAAACCGTTTTAAACGGTTTCCGTCTGAATTTGCTGCCCCGACACATGGCTAAAGCCAAGTGTGAATGAGAGGGCGTACCGTTAGACTGTTCCATAATCCTTTTGGGACAAAAGCAATGATTAAGGAGTAAGGCCCACACGCCTAACATAATCTGCGAATTTCGGATCTGAGCGCAGAGGGTCGAGTAAAGGATCGACCTTGATCAGTACCGCTTCCGGAGAGTTAGTCTCGACGCATTTATCCAACCACTGAAAGGCCTGGTCCTTGTCGCCGAGTGCTTCATATATCAGCACGAACGTGTACGGGTCTACATACTGTTGCTTCGGCAACTCTTTGATTTTGTCCAATACCTTCAACGCATCAGCGCGCCGGTTCAAGTGAACCAGGGTATTTCCTTTGAATCCCAACATCAACGGATCATCGCTGAGCTTTTCCGCGGTCTCGAATTCATTAAGCGCTTCGGCGTAGGAACCCTTGAGATTTAGCGCTATTCCCAGATTCCAGCGCGCATAATAAAAGTTCGGGTCCAAATCAAGCGCCCGGCGCAGTTGGTCGATGGCTTTATCATATTGCCGCTCGAAGATGTAATTCCCGCCTAACTCAGAATTGATAATCAGCGAAAGCGGATCCAGCTCTTGCGCGCGTTGCATCTCGGCGTTGGCTTCGGCAAACCGCCCTTCGGACAGGAGCGGGCCATCGCTGTACCAGTGGTGGGCCGTGGCGTAGTTGGGATTAAGAGCAATGGCCTTCTTGAATTCCTTTTCGCTGTCGTCCCACTTCCAATCATAGCTTCCCAACATCACAGCCAACGACGTATGCGCCTCAGCCAGATTATCGTCCAACGCGACCGCCTTCATCGCCGCCGCCTTGGCTCGCGGATAATATTCCTCACTCGAGCCACCGGAATAACCGGGCAACAATCCGTAGGTATCGGCCAATCCTGAGTAAGCCAGCGCGTAATTTGGATCCCGCTCAATCGCTTGATTGAAATATTCGGCAGCCTTCTTCAGGGCGTCGGCCGTCCGCTTGTTCCAGTAGAACCGGCCTTTCAGATAAAGCTGATAAGCTTCGGCGTTGTCTGTGTAATGTTTGTCGACCCGGCTCTTCTGTTCGCCGGTAAGGGTGACTTGCAGATTGCTGGTGATCTGCTTGGCGATTTCGCGCTGCACCCCCAGCAGGTCAGCGATCTTCTCGTTGTACTGGTCGCCCCAAATCTGTTTATTGTCGCGCACATCGACCAGTTCCGTACTGATCGTGAGCGAATCGCCGCGTTGCACGATGCGGCCGGTGAGCACCGCGCGCACGCCGAGTTCTTTTCCCGCCGCCAACGGATCGATGTCTTTGCCTTTGTAACGAAATACCGAACTGCGCGCGATCACTTTCAGATTGGGAATCTGCGTGAGGCTGTTGATGATGCTTTCTGTGACACCGTCCGAAATGTATTCCGAATCAGGATCGCGGCTTTGAGTCACGAACGGCAGCACGGCAATCGAATCGATCGATGACGAAGCGGGACTACGTGAACGCCAATATGCGCCGAGCCCGATGACGCCGCCGACCAGCACCAGCGCAATCAGAGCCGCGATGATTTTATGCTTGACAATTCCGCCCACCAGATATTCAGCGCTTGAGGCTGAAGCTGCTACGCCACTCTGGACGGTGGCTGGCGCAGCGGACGCCGCCGCATACCCGGAGCCCGTACTCGTGGCCGGGCCGCGCAAGTTCGGCGCGACGGTGCGATCGATTTCCGCGTCCACTTCCAGCTTGCGCTTCAGATTCCGCAGGTCGATCAAGAGATCTTTCATTGTCTGATAACGTTCTTCGCGATCCTTAGTCAGCGTCTTCGTGACGATGCGATCCAATTCAGCTGGAGCATCCGGAACGTGATGCGATAGCGGGAGCGCCTCGCGCAGTAAGATCAGCGAAATCGTTTCGGTCGGAGTTTCGCCTTTGAATGGCACACAACCGGCGACCATCTCATACAAGACGGCGCCCAGACTCCAAATGTCGCTACGCGCGTCGATGCTGGTCCCTTTGGCTTGCTCCGGCGACATGTAACTCGCGGTCCCCATGACTGTGCCGGCGCCGGTGTTGACCATCGCGCGCGTCGCCGCTTCCGGGTCAGTCGACGACGACTCAGTCGCGGTCAGTTTCGCCAATCCGAAATCAAGCACCTTCACATAGCCATCCCGCCGCACCATGATGTTTTCAGGTTTGATATCGCGGTGGATGATGCCGGCCGCGTGCGCTGCCGCCAGCGCGCCGGCAGTTTGAATTGAGAACTCGAGCGCCTCGCTCAATCTCATGCGGGCTTTCATCCGTTCGCGCAACGTCTCGCCGTCGATGAATTCCGTCACGATAAAGCGTGATCGGTCTGAAGTCCCGATTTCATAAATCGTCAGGATATGCGGGTGATTTAGCGCCGAAGCCGCCTTGGCTTCCTGAATGAATCGGTGGAGACGTTGCTGATCGGCTGCGAGTGCTTCCGGCAGAATCTTGATCG
>CBFHBI010000337.1:0-4402 GCA_965653755.1 uncultured Blastocatellia bacterium | reverse complement strand
TGCTACTGAAGACCGACGGCACGGCGCACTTTGAAGAGCGTGGCAGCGTGCCGCTCGGAATGTTTCGCGACAGCCGCTACTACGAATATTTTCAAACGATCGAGCCCGGCGAAGTGTTCGTGCTGTACACTGACGGCGTGACGGAAGCGGTGAATAACGCCGGCGAAGAATACGGCCGCGAGCGTTTGATTGCCGCGGTGCGCGCATGCCGCAATCAGCCGGCGCGCGACATGCTCGATTTTCTGCATCGTGACTTGATCGAGTGGACCGAGGGCCGGGGCGCGACTGATGATGTCACCTATTTCATAGTCAAGGCCCTCTAAATGATCGATCTCGATGGAGCGCGGGCATCCTTGCCCGCATGAGCGCGAAGCGCGAACTTGGATTTGAGCGTGCTGCACACGCGTTGCGGGCAAGGATGCCCGCGCTCCAGTCAGGCCGTGCTTAACAATATGAGCGCAATTGCCGAACCGCCGACTCAACCAACTACCAGCGCCGTCCCCTTGAACTTTGCCAAAGTCCTGCAGCAGATGCTGGCCGTTTCAGACAAGGTCAGCGATCTGATTTTCTCGCCGGGCCGCCCGCCGCAAATTGAACTGGTAGGCAAATTGCAACCGGTTTTAATTCCCGGAATTGAGAAGCTGACGCCGGCGCACACGTTCGGGATCGCCAAGATTATGATCGGCGAAAACTCGAGCGCCACCGAAAGCCTGGATAAGTTCGGCTCGGCAGATATTTCCTTCAGCGTGCCCGGCCTGTGCCGTTTTCGCGTCAACATCTTCAAGCAGCGTGGCACGCACGCGATCGTTATGCGCGTGATCCCGCAGCGGCCGCCGCGGTTTGAAGAATTCAACCTGCCGGAACAATTACGCGAGATTGTCGAAATCAAGAACGGGATCGTGCTGGTGACTGCGCCGACCGGCAGCGGCAAGAGTTCGACGCTGGCGGCGATTATCGATTTGATTAATGAATCGAAGTTCTATCACATCGTCACGATCGAAGATCCGATTGAGTTTCTGCACAATCACAAGAACTCGACGATTCATCAGCGCGAGCTGCATTCGGACACGCCCAACTTTGCAATTGCTTTGCGAGCGGCGTTTCGCCAGGCGCCCAACGTGATCCTCGTCGGTGAGATGCGCGATCGTGAAACCATGGAAGTCGCGATGGAAGCCGCCGAAACAGGCCATCTGGTGCTTTCGACTTTGCATACGATCGATGCGGCCAAGACTGTCGAACGCATCATCGGAGTCTTTCCCAAAAACGAAGAGCAAATCATTCGCACCCGGCTGGCAGCTTCATTTCGTTACATCATCTCGCAACGTCTGTTGCCGCGCGCTGACGGAAGCGGCCGCGTCGCTGCGATTGAAATTCTGAAAGCAACGTCGCGCACGCGCGAGTACATCGAACGCGGCGAGTCCGAAGGCAAGTCGCTCAACGACGCGATGGAGCAGGGCGAGGTCGAAGGGATGCAGACTTTCGATGGCGTGCTCGAGAAGATGATTCGCGCGGGAGTCGTCAATAAAGAGGACGGGTTGGCCTATGCTTCGAACCAGGGAAATCTGCTGCTGCGGCTTGGCGAATTCGGATCGAGTGAACGGCCGAAACCGAAACCCGAACCGAAATCCGATTCGATGCTCGACATGATCGAAAGATAATCGTCTCCTTTCGGTACGCACGCCTCCGGCGTGCTAACCTGAGATCGTTCGTAGACAAGCACGCCGGAGGCGTGCGTACCGACTCCGAATGCTTCATCGGAATGTCAGCGCATTCTTCCCGATTCCAATTCTTAAAATCCCGATCTGTTTAATTGCGGTGCTCGCCCTTGCTTGGCCGGCGGCTTTCTCCGTAAATGCGACGCAAGACGCTGGTGACCTGCGATTCGAATTGCCGACGAACGGAAATTTACGGATCGAGAATCTCCGCGGCGGAGTCACGGTCGAAATCTGGTCGGCAAATTATGTGTCGGTCGCCGCGACCACAGTCAATGGACAGTCGGCCACGACGCCGCCCGTCGTCGAGCGCAGCGATACGCTGCTGGCCATCCGCCTCGCGCCTGGCCCAAAGGGATCGGCTCGCGTCGATCTGCAACTGCGCGTGCCGGCCCGAACACACCTCGCGATTCAAACCGCCGCCGGGAATGTCCAAGTTAGAGGTATGCCGGCAGCATTATTGTCCCAAACGTTTTCCGGCGAGATTTCGCTTGAGATACCGCCAAACACAAACGCGTCGTTGCTCGCGGATTCCAAAACCGGGAACGTGTCGTCGTCGGTGGTTTCGGTCAACCGAGGCGCTAATCCGCAAATCAACGCTCGAATTGGAGCGGGCGCCGCATCGGTCCGCCTCTTCTCCCAAGCCGGCAACATCAACATTCGTCCGCTGACACCAAGCGCCTTTCTCACCGATCCGAACACACCGCCGGCTACCATTCCGCTGGGTTCCACCGAATCTCCTTCGCCGAAACAGCGGCCCCAACTTCTGGGCAGCAAACCGAACGCGGTCGCCGGAACGCCGGCCTCGCCCGATAACAGCCCACAGGAAATCGATGAAGGCGACGTCATTCGTGTGGACACTGAGTTGGTCGGATTGAACGTGAGCGTCGTCGATCGCGGCACTAATCGCGGCATCAACGGCCTCACGAAGGAAGATTTTCGCCTCTTCGAAAATAACGCGCAGCAGCAGATTGCGCATTTCGAATCAGCATCGGCGCCGTTCAATTTAGTTTTGCTAATCGATCTTTCCGGTTCGACCACGAAAGTGGTTGAGCTGATCAAGTCAGCGGCGCTGCATTTTGTGGATGCGGCGCGTTCTTTCGATCGGATCGGGGTGATCACATTCGCCGGCGGTCAGGTTGTGGTTTCGCCGCTGACAAATGACCACGAGGCGTTGAGGCAAAGAATCCGGGCAATTCAAAAACCCGATGGCAGCACGAAGTTGTATGACTCGGTGGCATTCGCGATTGACGAAGTGTTTCGCGAGTCGAAAGATTCGCGGCGCAACGCAATTGTGGTGATTAGCGATGGCCTCGACAGCGTGCTGCCAAACGTTACCGGCGAAGGCTCGACGCTTTCTTATCGGGAGATGATCCGGCGGGCGAAGGAATTTGACGGCGTGATTTATTCGATCTGGACCGACACGCAGAGCTATGAACCTTTGAGCCCGCTGGATATTCAACAGGAAACTTTCGACCTGGCCCACGATCAGATGAAGGAATTAGCTGACGCCGGCGGCGGCGCATTCTACGAATGCGAAAAGTTGGAAGATCTCGCGGGCGCGTACGATCGGGTCGTCGCCGATCTTGGCACGCTCTACACTTTGGCGTATCGTCCTACGAACAAAGCGCGCGACGGATCGTGGCGCGCGATTCGCGTAACTGTGAATCGGCCGAACGTCGTCGCCCGCGGCAAGCGCGGATACTTTGCGAAGTAAGCGAGCAGTGAGCGGTAAGCAGTAAGCAGAGAGCAGTGAGCAGTAAGCAGTAAGCAGTAAGCAGTAAGCGGTAAGCGGTAAGCGGTAAGCAGTTTTATTATTATCGAGGCAGCGTCTTGGCTCCGTCTAATATTAACCTTCGCTTTCCACGCAGAATTCGCAAGCTCCGGTCAAGACTGCTCACTGCTCACCGCTCACTGCTCACTCTCTTTGTCTTACTGCTCACCGTTTCCGCTCAGTCTCCCGAGCCGATCGAGATCGTGAAAATCGACACGGATCTCGTTAATCTGAACGTCAGCGTCTTCAATCATCGGTCGCGCGATCTGGCGCCGCTCGCCCAAAAAGACTTTGCGGTTTTCGACAATGGGGCGCCGCAGGAGATTTCGTTCTTCGCGTCCGGTGAATCACCTTTCGATCTGGTTTTGCTCCTGGATCTTTCCGGCTCGACGGCGAAGAAGATTCAGATGATTCGCAAATCGGCGCAGCGCTTCGTCGATGCGACCCGTCCTGAAGATCGCATCGCCGTGGTCACCTTCTCAGCCGAAGTCCACACCGTGGCGAAATTGACCAGCGACCGCGAGACCGTCAAGCAGAGCATCGATGAAATCGAAAAGCCCGTCGGCGGAACGAATTTCTGGGACGCGCTTATGTTTGTGTTGGATCATGTCACCATTCAATCGCGCGTCGAGCACCGGCGCAGTGCGGTGGTGGTGATGACCGATGGTGTGGACAACGCTTTGCCTGGCGTCTATGGCGACGGCTCGCGCACCACCTTCGATCAGTTGCTGGAAAATGTGCGCCGGCTGGATACCATCGTCGTCCCGATTTATCTAGATACCGAAAAGGAATCGAACCCGCGCAGCACCCCGGCGAGCGCCTACGCAATGGCTCGCCAGCAACTGGCGATGCTGGCCGCTGAGAGTGGACACACCGTTTACAAGGCCGCGAAGTTACGCGACCTCGATAAAGCCTA
>CBFHBI010000336.1:0-4407 GCA_965653755.1 uncultured Blastocatellia bacterium | reverse complement strand
AGTTCCTTAATGGCCTCGGATGATTGCCGTCAGTCAAATTCGGTTGAGCGTCGCGCCTTATCCCGGTCTGCGTCCGTTCTTGATTACCGAGGCCGACATCTTTTTTGGACGCGAGCAACAGACCGATCAATTACTCAAAAAATTGCGGGACTCTCATTTTTTGGCCGTGCTCGGGCCTTCGGGTTGCGGTAAATCTTCGCTGGTGCGCGCCGGCATGATGTCCGCGCTGATGGCCGGTATTTTATCGGACGTGGGCGCCGGCTGGCGCATCGCCGAAATGCGGCCCGGCAACCGGCCGATGAAACGACTAGCTCAGGCCTTGGTCGGCGATCTCGCGTTGGCCACCGAACTGGGCAAAGATCCCGTCACTACCGCGTTCGTTCAGGCAACGCTCCAGCGTGGTCCTCTGGGACTTTCCGAAGTGTTGCGGGACGCGCGATTGCCGCCGAACGTAAACCTGCTCCTGCTCGTCGATCAATTCGAAGAGATCTTTCGTTTCGGCGAAGCCGGCATTACCGACGAAGCCGAAGCTTTTGTGGCCTTGCTGCTGGCGACAGCCCAGTCACGCGAGTTCCCGGTGTACATCGTGTTGACGATGCGATCGGACTTTCTCAACCAGTCCGCCGTATTCACCGGCCTGCCTGAGGCAATGAACGAAAGCCAGTTCCTCACGCCCCGGCTCACGCGCGAACAGTGCGGCGCGGCGATCGCGAAACCGGCGCGCGTATTCGGCGGCACAGTCGATCCGGCATTGGTCAATCGGCTGTTGAATGATATGGGGGCCGATGCCAATCAACTGCCGCTTCTGCAGCACTGCCTGATGCGGATGTGGATCCGTGTGATGGCAGAACGGCGGAGACAAAGTGAAGCCGGCGAAACCATGCGCCCCCTCGTCATTACCCTGGACGACTATGAAACTGTCGGCACCATTACGCGTGCTTTGTCCGCGCACGCGGATGAAGTTTTGAAAGCATTGACCGACGACCAGCGGAAAATCGCGGAAGTGATGTTCCGCCGACTCACGGAGCGGAACAGCAGCGGCCAGGACATTCGGCACCCCGCCAGCTTGGGCGACATTGCCGACGTAGCTCAGGCGAAGCCCCAAGAAGTCATCGATACCGTGGAAGAGTTTCGCAAACCGGATCGAAGCTTCATTATGCCGCCGCAGGGCTCTCCGTTGAAAGCCGACACGATTCTGGATATCAGCCACGAAAGCCTAATCAGCCTCTGGCGAACGTTGGACGGTTGGGTGAATAAAGAAGCGGAAGCCGCGGCGAGCTATGCGCGTTTGAAACAGAACGCACGTCTTTGGGCGAACGGCAAGATGGATCTGTTGGGCGTGATCGATCTTGACCGCACGCAACAGTGGCAGCGAGAGCAGCAGCCGACCATTGAGTGGGCGAGGCGGTATGGCGACGATGACGATTTTCATCTTGCGATGAAATTTCTTGCCGCCAGTGCCGATCGCCAGAAGCAGTTAACAGACAAAAAGTTTCGGCGGCGTTTGAGAATTCTAATTTCCGGCTACGTGCTGTGCGCGCTCTTCGCCGCACTGGCGATCTTCGGTTGGATTCAAAAAGGCAGGGCTAAGGAGAACCTGGTGCGCGCCGAAGAGGAGGTGCAACGCAATAATCGTTTGCGTTATGACGTGAACATTAATTTTGCCCAGCGCGAACTTTCTCAGGAGCGGCTGGGTTATATACCAGTCCTCCTCAACGAAGTACTTCAATCTTCCGAGTTGGCGCCGCTGCGCGGATTTGAATGGTATTACTTTTGGCGGCTGGTTCATAAAGAGAAAGGCACTATCGGCCATCACGAAAGGGAAATCTATGCGGTTGCCTTCTCTCCCGACGGGCGCATCATAGCCACCGGCAGCAGAGATAAAACGGCCAAGCTGTGGGATCCGAATACACATCAAGAATTAACGACATTGACCGGCCATTCAGATTCCATAATTTCTCTCGCGTTTTCACCGGACGGAAAAACGCTGGTGACTGGGAGTTGGGACCGGACGGCGAAAGTGTGGGATCTTAGCACGTATAAAGTAGTCGCCACTCTTCAAGGGCACGAGGGAACAGTCTTTTCGGTGGCCTTTTCACCCGACGGCAGAACCATCGCCACGGGAAGCCAGGACCAAAGCGTGATCCTTTGGGATGCGCAGACCTTTAACCAATTGGCGAAGTTCCCCGGAAGCACGGGCAGCGTCAATTCCGTTTCATTCTCACCTGATGGGACGCTCCTCGCGGCCGCAACGTGGGGCGGCGTCGTAAGAATTTGGCGTACCAACTCACGGCAACTCTTTAAGACATTGGATACTGATGGCGATCTTTACTTCGCATCGTTTTCGCCTGACGGGAAGACCCTGGCAGCGAGTACCGGAAAATATATCAAGGTTTGGGAAACGGGTAAGTTCACCGAACGACTGAAGAAGTTCCAAGGACATCTAGACGACATCTATGGTCTGGCGTTCTCGCATGACGGAAAGTTCCTTGCCAGTGCAAGTGCCGACCGAACTGCAAGACTTTGGGATCTGGCAACCGGCAAAGAAGTCGTCGCTTACAGAGGCCACGCCAAGGCAGTTACAGCGGTCGCCTTTGCGCCGGGCGACGCGACGGTGATTACCGTCAGTGACGACACGACGGCAAAAATTTGGGATCGAGTGCCACAGGAATATGTGCCTGATATTAAGCCCAGAGAAGTGCTTGATTTTTCCTTCTCACCCGATCGCAGCACGGCCGCGGTCATTAATACTCAGAAAGCGGTCGAGATTTGGAACCTTCAGACCAGCCAGCTCATGGCGACTCTCGCCGAAGGTTCCGGGGCAGCGGCATTTGCCGGCGGGTTAAACTTCTCACCTGACGATAAGCTCATCGCGGCCACCGCTAAGGACAATACCGTTACGCTTTGGGATTCGGCCTCACGGCTTCTATTCGCGACCCTCTCGGGACACCAAAAGCGTGTGGACGACTTAGCCTTTGCCCATGACGGAAAGCTGCTAGCCACCGTCAGTGCCCAAGACAGATCTGTAAGCGTGTGGGATCTGGCCACTAAAAAAGAGGTGGCGACGTTCAACTGTCCCGAACCGGTATGGTCAGTGGACTTCTCGCCTGACGGAAAAATGATCGCCGCAGGCGGAGACCACGCCGTATACCTCATCGACCTGCGCAGTCAAAAGGTTGAATACACCTTGACGGGTAATGGCGATGCCATTTATGCGGTGGTCTTCTCGCGTGATGGATCACAACTGGTGACCGGCAGCTCGGGAAAGAACGTCACAGTGTGGGACGTGGCTGCGCGGAATGAATTGAAAACCTTCGCCGCACATTCGGCCCCAGTCGTTTCGGTGGCATTTTCGCCGGACGGGCGAACGCTGGCGTCGGCAAGTGAAGACGGAATTATCAAACTGTGGGATCCGATCAACCTGCAAGAGCTGGCAACGCTCGCCAAGGCGCCCGAGTTCCTGGACAAGATCGAGTTTTCACCTGACGGAAAAATTCTCGCCGCGGTGGGCGAGAATAATGTTACGTTTTATGTAATCGCGTCGGACGCTCAGGTTCTGGCTCAGATTAGATGATCGCCCCGCCATGAACCCGCCAGGCCAGGTGAACCCCTCCGGCTAGCTTTTCCGTTCAAGAATGAAGTTCGTTATCGCCGTCAACAAGGCCGCCGGACGCTTGAGTTCATCTAATGCCTGCGCTGCGGTCCTTTCCAAGTCGCTCAATTTTTCCCGGCTGTAAGTCGTCCCGTAGAATGTCGCAAACGTGGCTTTGTTCGAGCGCGCGTCTTTGCCCGGCGTCTTTCCTAAATCTTCCGCCGACGCCGTTACGTCCAGCAGATCATCCGTAATTTGAAACAACAATCCCAGAGTCGCACTGTACTCGGTCACAGCTTTGAGTTCTCTCGGAGTGACTTCGGCGATCATGGCGCCGCTGCGCGCGGCCGCTCGAACTAGCGCGCCGGTCTTCCGCTGATGGATGTTTTCCAACTCGTCACCGTTGACTTCACTTGATTCGGCTTCCAGATCAAGTGCCTGGCCGGCGACCATGCCTTCAGGCGTTCCGGCCGCGCACGCGATCTCGGACAGTAACTTCACGCGCAGCTCAGCCGAGAGATTTTCGTCTTCGGCGATTGTCTGAAACGCGAGTGCTTGTAAAGCATCGCCCGCGAGGATCGCCGTCGCTTCATCAAATTGCACGTGACACGTCGCACGGCCACGCCGCAAATTATCGTCATCCATCGACGGCAAATCGTCGTGAATCAGCGAGTAGGTGTGAATCATCTCGAATGCGCACGCCGTCTTTATCAAACGATCGATCGAGGCGCCGAAGGTTTGGCCGACCGCGATCAGCAGCGCCGGCCGGAAGCGTTTGCCGCCGGCGAACACACTCCAACGGATCGCGGCATGAA
>CBFHBI010000335.1:0-4417 GCA_965653755.1 uncultured Blastocatellia bacterium | reverse complement strand
TCTTCCGACAAGCCACACCTGGATGATCCCGTCAGCGCACAAAGCGAAGCGCTGAATGGCAGACGCTGACTGCCGACGAGCGAAGCGATCAACACGACGGCAAACAACATCAACAACAGACCGCCGCAAACTAGCAGAGTTCGACGAAGCGTCGTGTGTCCAGAATTTGTCCGACTCGAATGCAATGGCTTTTTCGGCAACGTTTGGCTGCGGCTCTGCCGCCGCACAGTGCAGTAAGTCTCTGCCTTACCGGATCGTCGGCCTGTTCATACTTTGGCGGCGAGGCTAAGCCTCGCCGCCGCTTGTAAATTCTCACGCGCCGGAAAGGCAGAGCCTTTCCGCATTGGCGCAGCGGCGAAGCCACACCGAACGAGCATCGACTGTTGCGGCCTCGGTCACTTAAATGCCTCCGGATGCAGGTCGCGCGCCATTTCTTCCAATCCATCGACCAGTCTTGGTCCAGGCCGCGAGAGATGATCCTCGCTGATTTTGTAAACTCGATTGTGCAGAACCGCTGGAGAATTCTTCAGCGCGGGAGCGACTGTCGAATTACCGTTGTCCCTCGTGCTAACCGGCAAAATAATTGCGTCAGGTTTCGAAGCCAGCGCTGCTTCGTCGCTAAACGTTGGGAAAGCTGTCGGTAAATCCTTCGTTACGGAAATTCCGCCGGCGCTTCGAATCAGATCCGTTTGAAACGCATCTCGGCCAATCGTGTACAGCGGCTGATCCGCAAGTTGAAAGAAGACTGTGACGCGCTTCGCACCCTTGACGGCGTTCTCAATCGCCATCGCGCGCGCTTGTAGATCATGAATCAACTTCTCCGCCTGGTCCGAATTCCCAAACAACACACCGAGGTACAAGATCGATTGGAACACTTCTTCAAGATCTTTCGGGTTCGTCACGTAAACGGCGATGTGCTGTTGCTCGAGCTGATTTGTGAACGCTTCGAGCTGTGACGCGGTTGAAACGAGAACAATCTGCGGCTTCAGCGCGATAATCCGCTCGATGCTCGGCTTAATCGTATCGCCAACTTTTTCGACACTCTTTGCAGCTTCCGGATAATCACAATAAGTCGTGTCGCCGACCAGTCGGTCGCCCGCTCCAATCGCATAGACGATCTCAGTTAGGTTCGGCGCCAGTGAAACTATGCGATCAATTTTTTCCGGAACGGTGAAGCGACGGCCGGCTTCGTCAGTGACTTCACGCGTTGCCGAGGAACTATTCGACGTGTAGGCGCCGTTAGAGCAACTGCAAAGGACCAGTGGAATCAGCGCGAGGATGAAAATTTGGAGTTTGGCGGCAAGAGCAGTGCGACGCCGCTTTTCTCTCCCTCTCCCTTTGGGACAGGGTAGGGGTGAGGGCAGTACGGCGCGCGCTAGAACCCTCACCCGAACCGTCACCCAAAGGGAGAGAGCACAATCCAAAGCGCTGTCGCCGCTGCGCTTTGGCAGCGCACTCCAAATTCTTTTCTCAAAATGCAAAAATCCCGTCACTTCCTGCCTCGCGAACATGACAGGTAGCGACGGGACGATTTCTGGAAAGCAAATTCCCACTGCGGCCTGAACACCTTTTCGCGGGCGTTCAAAAGCTGCTGCAACGTTCCGGCAGGTCTCCTGGCTTTGCTTCGCATCGCGAAGCATTCACAGTGGCGCGACCGCGCGGGATTCTCACCCGCTTCCCTATTCTCCCCGCTTTTATGCGGGGCACCTGAACGTATTTAAAAGAACTACGGAACGATTGTTCCCGATGCGCCGGAAGGTATCACTTAACTTTCGTAAGTGTCAAACGATGGCGTTATGATAAGGAGTCTCGTTCTACAAAACGGCCAAGAAACGTGATCACTAGATCGGATTCGAAATGAGCATGTACATCTCCAATCTGCGCCGAACTTTATTATCTGCGAGCAAACTGATCTTTATGTTTGCTGCACTTGCGGCCGGCTCGAACTTACTGATTGTCGCCCAGGACACGACCACAAAAGTCGACGCCTACATGAACGCCGAGCTGCAGCGGCAACACATCCCCGGAGCATCGCTCGCGGTGATCAAAGACGGGCGGATTATTCTCGCTAAAGGTTATGGCCTCGCGAATGTTGAGCTACAAGTGCCCGTCAAACCCGAGACCATTTTTCAATCCGGCTCGATGGGCAAGCAGTTTACGGCGACAGCAGTGATGATGTTGGTCGAAGCCGGCAAGTTGAGTCTTTCGGATCCGATTACCAAATACTTCACAGATGCGCCCGAGAGTTGGAAGCACATCACCGTCCGGCATCTGCTGACGCACACGGCGGGCACGACAGACTATCCTAAGGATTTCGATTTCCGCCGCGACTACACCGAGGACGAGTTGCTCAAACGCGCCGAAGCGATTCCGCTGGCGTTCCAACCCGGTGAAAAGTGGAGCTACAGCAATCTCGGTTTTGTGCTGTTGGGCATTCTGATTCACAGAGTGAGCGGACAATTCTATGGCGACTTTTTGCACGACCGCGTGTTCAAGCCGCTGGGTATGACAACTGCGCGCATCATCAGCGAAGCCGACATCGTGCCCAACCGCGCCGCCGGCTATCGCCTCGTAAGGGGCGAGTTAAAGAATCAAGAGTGGGTCTCGCCAACGATGAACACCACTGCCGATGGCTCGCTCTATCTCACGATTTACGACATGGCCAAGTGGGACACCGCGCTCTACACCGAGCGGCTGCTGAAACGATCGAGTCTTGAGCAAATGTGGACTCCGGTGAAGCTGAACAACGGGAGGTCCATCCCATATGGCTTTGGCTGGGGGCTGAACGAAGTGCACGGTCACCGCCTCATCGAACATGGTGGCGCCTGGCAGGGATTCAAGTCTTTCATCGCGCGTTACGTTGACGACAGGTTGACGGTGGTAGTGTTCATAAATCTGGCTGAGCCAGATCCGGGAAGGCTCGCGCATGCCGTCGCGGCAATTTTCAATCCGGAGCTAAAGCCCTAGAGGAAGTCATCAGGTTTGATTTGATCGTTTCGGCTTTCCGCCAGATCACATCACACTGTTATCGTCTTCGCTGATCGAATAGACGGGAACAAACCTTATGTGTCGCAACATCAAAACCCTGCACAACTTCAAACCACCAGCGACTGAAGAAGAGATTCGTGCCTCTGCAATTCAATTCGTGCGCAAGCTGAGTGGCTTCAACAAACCATCGAAAGCGAACGAGGCCGCCTTCAATCAAGCCGTCGAAGAAGTAACTCGCGTCGCGACTGAGTTGCTCGACTCGCTCGTCACCACCGCACCGCCGCGCGATCGCGAAGTCGAAGCGGCCAAAGCCCGCGCGCGGACGGCGTTGCGCTTTCGCGGCGCACCGGCGGTGTGAGAAATTATCCAATCTGAATCTCAGTTGGGACTTCGGGATTCATTAGAGACGCGCCGCCATCGGCATAAATCACCTGGCCGGCTAATGTGAGGATCTATCATCAAACGGCGGCAAAGGGGAAAAATTCAAATTTGGTTAAGCACACCTCGGAGCTAGCCGATGCGCATACACAATCGAACATTATTTGATTTTACTGATCGATTTTTATTGGCGAGGCAATAATGCCGCTGACATAACTCTTCCGATATGCTTCCATCTCATCAGCCAATTTCGGATCAAGGTGTCGGAGTTTAGCCAACTCAGCATCCAGCGTCTTCTTTTCGTCCTTAGGGCCCACTCCTTGAATGTACGCCTTAACGATGCCGTACTCTGCCCGCGCAAAGTTTGGCCTAATCTTCATGGCCTCTTGAAAATATGCCAGCGCCCGCTTTTGCCGTCCATCGACTACCCACGAGTCGCCATCCATGACCGCCAGACCCATATCGACGAGCGCATCCGGGTCGTGTGGCTTCTGGGCCAACGCATCCGTAGCGTGCTTCAGATTTTCGGCGCGCTGCAACACGTCAATGAACTGCGGCCGAACGGGATCGTCATCTGATGTTCTGCCATTCCAAAGTTCACGCGCTTCGGCCAGGCGGCCTTGACTCACCATCATTCTTCCCAGCGCGAATCGGCCACCCATCTTTTTTGGATCGGCTTCGATGCCCTTACGAAAGATTTCCTCTGCGCGCTTTTAGTCGTGCGCGGTTTGATAAATTTCCCCGAGATACTCGTAAGACGCTCCTAACTTTGGATTGAGTTTAATGACTGTCTGCAAAGCCGTAATGGCTTCGTCCCGTTCCTTCTCATTAAACCTTAGTAGGTCACCAATCATCAGCCATGCTTCTGCATAATTCGGATCGACCTCGACTGCTTTCCGGCACGTGGCCAATGCCTCGTCTTGAGCGTTCCGCAAATAATCGGCTTCAGCCTTCGCCAGGTAAGGCTCCTTTCGTTGCGGCTGTAAGCGAATCGCCAGGGCAAATGACTCTGATGCGCTTTTCATCTTTTGCTGGGCGGAATACGCGTAGG
>CBFHBI010000334.1:0-4424 GCA_965653755.1 uncultured Blastocatellia bacterium | reverse complement strand
TTCAAATCATCGTTCGTATCTCGACGCGGCGCCGCTGTTCGCTTTCCCCGGACGGCGGATGGGCGCGATTGCGAAAAAGGAATTATTGAAAGCGCCGATTCTCGGTTACGGCATGGGTTTTGTGAACGTCATGGCGATAGACCGATCCAATCGCGAACGCGCCGTGGAAACGATCAAGTTGGCGACCGATCGCCTGCGTGCGGGCGTATCATTCATGGTTTGTCCGGAAGGGACGCGCGCGCAGCCGGGCGAGATGCTGCCGTTTAAGAAAGGCGCATTTCATATGGCCGTGGAAGCCCGCGTGCCCATAGTCCCGATTGCCTTGAAAAATTCAGATGTGTTGATGGGAAAGGGAAAGTGCGAAGCGTGGCCGGGAACGATCGAGATGGTGATGATGCGGCCCGTCGAAACGGCCTGGGTGAAGACGGACGACGATCTCGACGCACTGGTGCAACAGATTCAGGAAAAGATTATGCGCGAACTCGGAGTCGAGAAGCTGTCATTGCGCCGCGACAAGTTCACTGCGCCACAAAATCGTAAGTGAGTATCCCGGAAACCTTCACCGGCGCGCCGCCCTGGAGAGTCGGTTTGAACTTCGCTTTCAAAGCCGCATTCACGGCCGCCTCACGGAGCACCTCCGGACCAAAGATCGCCTTCGCGGAAACCACTTTGCCCGTCTCGTCAACCAACACCTGGACCTGGACGGTTCCGGCCGCGTGAGTCTTGCGTGCCTCTTCAGGATATACAGCCTTCGGCAGATCGACTGCCTTGCCATTCAGGAATCCGCCCTCCATCGGCGGTTTGTCCTCGCCGGATGTGTCGGGGTTCGCTTGAGGTTGTGTTACCGGCGTTGAACTCGATGGCGTCGATGGATTGGCCGGCGTTGCAGGTTGCGTCTTTGATTCAGTCTCCGGCGCCTCGCCTACTTCAGTGATAGTTACCTTGCCGCGACCGACGACGAAGTCGGTGTACTTTACGCGCATGCGAACGCGAAAGTCGCTGCCGTTGTCGAAGACGATATCGTCGTCGGCATAGACGTAAGTGGGAAACCAATACTTGCCATCGATTTCCTCACGATAGCTTTCCACTACGGGAAACTTGTTTGTCTTGGTTTCAGGCCCGGCCTTGCCTTTCGCCTTGACGATCTGCAAATCATGATCGTCAACCCATATACGTCCAACGAAAACGCGTTCCTTCGATTTCGGACTGGGCATCACCTTTGGTGAAACGTCAAACACATAAAGATCCAATTCATCGATTCGCTCTTTGCCGATATATTTTAAGTTGTACTTGGCCGCTTCTGCGCCTTCCATAGCAAAAGGGTTAACGCCACCGAGGTCCTCCAGATCTTCATTGGTCATCGTGGCGCCCTGGAGACTCGGCATCGGGAAGAAGTTGATCTTTTCGAAACGATTACCTTTGTCGTCAAAGGTGAAATCGGAAACGCGATGATATTCGCCGATCACCTGTCCCCCCATTCCTATCTCCTGAATCAGCGCATCGCGTTTGAAGGCGTATTCATTTAGCGCCTTGCGAAACTGAGTTTCCTTGGCCGTGAACTTGCGCACGATCTCGTCAATCTGCGCCTGGCTCAGATTCGCGGCGCCGGCCATCGATGGTTCTTTGCTGCTGGCCGTCGTCGTGTTAGCAGTCTTCGTCTGCGCCGCTAACAACGTTGCGCAGGCGAAAATCAATCCGGCACAAACCGCGTTTCGCGATAAGAACTTAGTAAAAGACATGGTTTTTCGAATTCCTTCCCGAAAGGCAAGAGGCTCCGGTCGCCAGCGATTATAGCAACAGAATTTCGCTTAACAATGTGCTCAGATGAGATCAGTTGAGCGTTTTGTTGCCAGCAAACAAAAGTTGATTGAGTTAAGGCCTCACTGTGTGATATACGGAGCGGCGTCCTGCAAAAATATTTGCAAAGGAGTCCCACCACGATGAATCGCCGTCAATTCGTTAGCATAATCTCGCAAGCTTCAATCGCGTCCATGGCCACGCTTCATGCTCGTCGCTTGTTCGCGCAAGCGGGACACGAGCTGCCGACAAACTGCGCGCCGCCCGCGCACACAGCAGCCAAGCACATCAGCTTTAGCGGTGCGACGAACGTCTTGCCGCGCAAGAGCGTTTGGGACCTGAGCAGCGCTGAGGTGACGCGGCTCAAGAACGCATACCAGAAGCTGAGAGAACTTACGACCTCCAATCCGAACGATCCGCGCGGCTGGATGCAACAGGGAAATGTTCACTGTTTCAACTGTTCCGGAGGATACGATCCAAGCAATATCGAAATTCACGGCAGCTGGTGGTTCTTGCCCTGGCACCGATGCTATCTCCACGTGCACGAGCGCATTCTCGGAAAGTTGATCGGCGATCCTACGTTTCGTTTGGCGTATTGGGATTGGGACACCTATCCGTCACACGCGGTAGTGCCGCCGCCTTTCATGGCTGCCGGGTCGCTGTTTGACAGCTATCGGGGAGCCAAAGCGACCGATGTGATTCCTTCGAGCATCACCGGCAATGCTCGTATGAAAAAGGTTCTGGGAACCACGGCAACCCAAGCGTTCATGGGAGGACCGAACAATTCGGGTGTTTTAGAGAATAGCCCGCACGGTCCGGTCCATATTTGGACCGGCGAAATAGATCCGGATCAAACGCCGGAGCCGCAGGGTTGTTTTTTTCCGGACGAGCCCGGCGGTCAACCAAAGGACCAATCGAAAAACGGTTGCCTCGATATGGGCGTGCTGGCAACGGCGGCGCAGGATCCGCTCTTCTTTGCTCATCATTCGAACATCGATCGGCTCTGGGACGTTTGGCGAAACTCAGTGGGAAAGAATTGGTCTAAAGTGACCTGGCTCAACCATCGATTCAACTTCTATGACGAGAACGGCGATTGGGTTTACATCACGCCCGCGGACGTTATCGATCAGAAAGAGCAAACGAATCTACACTACACCTACCAAGCGCCGTCGGCAGCCCCAACGCCGGCAACGCTTTTCCAGGCCCAACCGGGACAGCGACAGTTGAAAGCTTTGCCGCCGCTGGTCGTCACTACAAATCCAAAAGGCACGGCGGTCGGAACTAAACCGCATGTGAAGTCAGTGACCCTTCCGCCTCAACATCGTCAAAATCTGATGGCCCTGGCCCAGGGAGCGACGCAACATTACCTTTTGCACATTGATGGCTTGACGCTGCCGCCCAACGAGAGCGCGATCGTGGACGTCTATGTGGGCGACCCAGGCGCCAACTTGCTGACCGGTGTCGGTGACAGTTTTGTCGGCACTTTTTCGTCGGTGGTGCCGGGTGTGCGGCACATGCACAACATTGTTCGCAACGCGGTCTTCGAGTTGAGCCCTGAAGCAGCGGCATTAATTGGCCAGCAACCCAAGCTGACTGTAACCCTCGTCCCGAGAACCGTCTCCGGCAAAGAACCGCTAAAGAGCAGTCTCACTTATCGCCGCATTTATTTGACCGTCGAATAATTCCTGCCGACTGGCGACTGGAGCGCAAGCGTCCTCGCTTGCATTTCTCTAAGCAGAGCAACCGAGACGGTTGCGCTCCAGTCAAAACAGGTCACCACAAATTCATCACGCAAAGCTAACGCCTCGGGCAATAACCACAAAAACGTTTTCGGCACTCTCGGCTCGCACGACTCGTGTGTAGCGGCTCGCGTTGGCGGCAATTTGGCGGTAAGATTCATGGTTTGCGAAGTACGCGGATTTTGCTTCAGTGCAGACCCGCAACGAATTAGCAATGACCCAGGAAGCCATCGAAGTCAGGGGCGCGCGCGTCAATAACCTCAAGAACATCTCGTTCTCGATTCCCATAAATCAATTGACGGTGGTGACCGGCGTTAGCGGATCGGGGAAATCATCTTTGGCCTTCGATACGATTTACGCCGAGGGTCAACGACGCTACGTAGAATCATTGTCGGCCTATGCTCGGCAGTTTCTCGAGCGCATGGACAAACCCGATGTCGATGAGGTGCGGGGCATCGCACCGGCCATCGCGATTCGCCAAAAGAACTCAACGCGCAATCCGCGTTCGACGGTTTCGACGCAAACCGAGATTTACGATTATCTACGACTGCTCTTCGCGCGCGTCGGCACGACCGTATGCCGAATTTGCGGCCGCGAGGTGCACAGCGACTCGCCCGAATCTGCCGCCGACGAAATTCTGAACGAACTCTCAGAAGGCACTCGCTTTTATGTTTTGGTTCCCGCGAACGCGGGATTGCAAGTGTCAGACGCCCGATCTTCGGGGAGGACCAACAACGGCAATAACCCGCGGGGCAAACGCGATCAGCAAAATTCAAAACGAAGGTCCGATCGAAATGCCATCACGGCCCATTTAATGAGCTTGATGCAGCGCGGTTTCACGCGTCTGCTGGTTGATGGAGAGCAGATTGATCTCGCGTCGCCGGATGA
>CBFHBI010000333.1:0-4427 GCA_965653755.1 uncultured Blastocatellia bacterium | reverse complement strand
GGCCGCGCTTTGGGCTTATTACCACCTGGTCAAGCAGCACTACGGCTTCATGGTTTTGTATAAGAAGAAGAACAACGACCTCGCGCCGGTCGATAATGCGCTCGATCGTTTGCTTCTGATGTTCGCCTTTAATTACCCGTTCGTCGCTTTCATCGCGAATGATCCAGCGGCGATGGCGCGCGTGCCGCCGATTCTCCGCGGTGGTGTGAATGCGGTCGCGATGATTCTCTTAATTGGCACTGTGGTCCTCTGCGTCGGCTGGTTGATTCGCCAGGTGCAGCGATTAATCAACCGCGAACCGCTCGACGTTCCAAAGTATCTGTTGTTGGCGGCGGCGATCCCCATGCATTGGGTTGCTTTGTTCACGCCGATGCCGGCAAAGCCGATTGCACTGGTCGCGATTCTCACGATCTATCACAACCTGCAGTATCAACGGCTGATTTGGTTTCATAATCAGAAATACGGTACGCAAGCGCGGGGCAGTAGCCCGACCAACCGGGGTCCCCACGCGGGCAGCCCGCGTGGGGTGGTCGACAGGGAGGGCTCACAGAGCGCGCAGGATGCGCGCGAACCGCAGGCCCAGCCACCCCAGCGCGGCTGCCGCGCCGGGGACCCCGGTTCGATGCCTGCGCTCCGATACGGTCCAGCCAGTTTCATTTCACGTCGGCTCATTTATTACCTTGCGTTCGGAATTCTGTTCGGCATTATCTACCAGGGACCACGTCAATACCTTGGTTATTTAAATCTACACACCGGCGACTCACCCGCGGCTTTGACGCTTCCGATTCAACTCGGCATCGCGTTTCTGTGGGGCTACGCATTCATTCATTACTATCTCGATTCGAAAATCTGGCGCGTGCGCCGCGATCCGTCAGTTGGTCAGGCGCTAAAGATGTCTTAGGAGCGCAGTTTCTTAAAATGCGTGGACGCAAGTTACCAACTTGCGCGATGGTGACGGTTGCGCGCCGTCGTCAACGGTTCTAAAATCCAAGCCGCATTGACAATCAAATAAGTTTCGGGGGAGCCAAGGTTGCATTAGGCCCACGGCTGAGAGTCGGCGCATTTTCGATTGCCGATTTCCAATTGCCAATTGAAGTAGTGTTCAATCGGCAATCGGCAATCACAAATCGGTAATGTTCCGTGACCCCATGAACCTGATACGGCTAGCACCGTCGAAGGGAGAAACCGCCACTCGTGACCGTTCCGTCCTTTGATGGAGCGGTCTTATTTTTAGCAGCAAGATCGGGGCAGTAGCCCGACCGTACGGGAGGGCGCTAATCGCACAGGAGTCCTAATGAGCACTGCAACGCAAAGTAAAACTCAAAACTCAGAACTTAAAACTTCGCTTCCCAACTCACGCCGCATCTACGTCGAAGGCCAACAGAGCGGCGTACGCGTGCCGTTTCGCGAAATCGATCAGAACCCCACGCGCAACTTCCGAAATGACTTGGAAGAGAATCCGCCCGTGCGGGTGTATGACACCAGCGGGCCGTACGGCGATCCTTCGATTAAGACCGACGTGCGCGAAGGTCTCGCGCAATTGCGCCGCGAATGGATCATCAATCGCGGTGATGTCGAGGAATACGAGGGCCGCCCGATTCAACCAATTGACGACGGCTATCTAAACTTCGAGGCCGCACAAACTGCGCGCGACAAGGGCCGGCTGGAAGATTTCCCGACGCTGCGCCGCACTCCGCTCCGCGCGAAGAAAGGTTCGTGCGTCACCCAGATGCACTACGCCAAACGCGGCATCATCACCCCCGAAATGGAATTCATCGCCATTAGAGAAAACCTCGGCCGCGAAATGGCGCAACGGGGCAGTAGCCCGACCGTCAGGGAGGGCGTAAACACAAACGATCGCTCATCGCTCGAGTATCAACATCAGGGCCAATCCTTCGGCGCTTCGATACCTTCATACGTCACGCCCGAATTCGTCCGCGACGAAGTCGCCCGCGGCCGCGCCATCATCCCCGCCAACATCAATCACCCGGAATCCGAACCGATGATCATCGGCCGTAACTTCCTGGTGAAGATCAACGCGAACATCGGCAACTCAGCTGTGCTCTCTTCCATCGACGACGAAGTTGAAAAAATGCGCTGGTCGATCAGGTGCGGCTCAGACACGGTGATGGATCTTTCTACGGGAAAGAACATTCACGCGACGCGCGAATGGATCATCCGCAACTCGCCAGTCCCCATCGGCACCGTGCCGATTTATCAAGCCTTGGAAAAGGTTGGAGGCAAAGCGGAAGAGTTAACTTGGGAAATTTTTAGAGACACTCTGATCGAGCAAGCCGAACAGGGCGTCGACTATTTCACGATTCACGCCGGCGTGCGGCTGCCTTACATCCCGATGACTGCGAAGCGCACTACCGGCATCGTCTCGCGTGGTGGATCGATCATGGCCAAGTGGGGTCTCGCGCATCACCAGGACAGTTTTCTCTACACGCGCTTCCGCGAGATCTGCGAAATCATGGCCGCCTACGACGTTTCGTTCTCGCTCGGCGATGGTCTGCGTCCCGGCTCGATCGCCGATGCAAACGATGAAGCGCAGTTTGCCGAACTCGAAACTCAAGGCGAGCTGACGAAGATTGCGTGGGAGTACGACTGCCAGGTGATGAACGAAGGGCCGGGCCACGTGCCCATGCACTTGATCAAAGAGAACATGGAGAAGCAGCTCGAGTGGTGCGGCGAAGCGCCGTTCTACACGCTCGGGCCGCTGACGACTGACATTGCGCCCGGCTACGATCACATCACTTCAGCGATCGGTGCGGCGATGATTGGCTGGTACGGGACCGCGATGCTCTGCTACGTCACGCCCAAAGAACACCTCGGCCTGCCGAACAAGAAAGACGTGAAGGACGGCGTCATCGCCTACAAGATCGCCGCCCACGCAGCTGATTTAGCGAAGGGCCACCCCGGCGCCCAATACCGCGACAACGCTCTCTCGAAAGCAAGATTCGAATTCCGCTGGGAAGATCAATTCAACCTTTCGCTCGACCCCGAAGTCGCCCGCGAATACCACGACGAAACGCTGCCACAGGAAGGCGCCAAGCTCGCCCACTTCTGCTCGATGTGCGGCCCGCACTTCTGCTCAATGAAGATCACGCAAGATGTCCGCGAATACGCGGCTACGCATGGAGTGTCGGACGCGGAGGCGTTACAGGTAGGGATGGAAGAGAAGTCGAAAGAGTTTGTGGAGAAGGGTGCGGAGGTTTACGCGAAGGTGTGATTTAGACATGAATTCCGCATCACAAAATTTTCCGCTCCATCTTGCCATATTGCGTGAGCGGATGCTCCATCCTACGGATTTCGAGTTGGCAGTGAATTATTTTCTGGAGGAATTCGCCGGCGACGATGAATTCGTGCGCGCGTCGAACAAAGAATCGATGCCACACCTCGTTGCCGTGCTGGGTAAAGTTGTCTCGAAGGACCTCAACAAGAATGTGGAATTGGAAGGCGTGCTCGTTTCATATCTGCGTGAGCACCGCTTTGTCCACGGCAACGCGGCGGCGGACGGCCGGATCGTCTTGTTCTTTTATTTTCAGGACGCTGACACGGGCATGGTGATGATCATTCCTGGAATTCGCGGACAAGGGGACATGGCGCGGTTTCATCTCACCGGCGGATTGTCTGACCCGCGACAAAACTGATTACGCCGGCTGCAACGATGAACATTGGGACGCAGGAAAATGAACACACGTAAAAAAAAGCTGCAAAGAGCGGGGTGGAAAGTAGGTTCGGCGAAAGAGTTTCTCGATCTTTCAGCAGAAGAGGCAGCGTTTGTAGAGTTGAAGCTTACTTTGAGCGAGAACCTGAAGAAGTGTCGAACGCGAAGCGGTCTATCGCAGAGTGAACTGGCAAAGCGTCTCAGTTCCAGCCAATCACGCGTGGCAAAGATGGAAGCCAGTGATCCGACTGTCTCAGTCGACCTCTTGATCCGGGCTTTATTCGCTGCTGGCGCGAAGAAAAAAGATATCGCCAAAGCGATTGCCAACAGCGAGTCGCTTGCGGCTTGAAGATTACCCGAGACGTCCGCGAATATGGGACGACGGTTGGTGTGTGTCCGATGCAGACGAGCTCAAGGTGGGGATGGAAGAGAAGTGGAGGGAGTTTGTGGACAGGGGAGCGGAGGTTTACCAATAGGTCACCAGGATTGCTGAGCGCGTTACGCTATTTGAACGAGGCCTTGAGAGTTCTTAATCGATAACGCACTTTGGTCATAATGGCGTTCAACTCGGAGCGTGCCTTGGTCACATCAGTATTTAATGTCTTCGCTATTTCCACAGGTGAACTTCCCTCAAGATATAGTGTCAACAATATCGCCTCGCGCGGCTTAAGCGGCCGAGCCAAGAGTTTTAACTGGTCCGTGAGCTCAGTTGTTTCCAATCTTTCAAGGATTTCTGGTTCGATAGCCGGACGTTGGG
>CBFHBI010000332.1:0-4435 GCA_965653755.1 uncultured Blastocatellia bacterium | reverse complement strand
GGACGCACGACGACGGTCGAGCCGTCCGCCATGCTGATGCGCGCGCGCCCGTCGGCTTGCGTCTGCACGGTGTCGCCGGGGTAAAGCTGAATCTCACTACCCGCGTAAATGACCTGGCGCGTCGCCGCACGAATCACACGCACGTCGCCTTCAAACGACATGAACCGCGCGCCGGCCAAAAGGTCCGACCTGGCCGCGACACTCTTGAAAGGATTGCCAAACTTCCAGACATACAGCGAGACGCTGCCCGCGACTACAGCCCCGAGCAGGATTATCGCGCCGATATAAATCGCGCGCTTTTGAATGACCCACCATTCGAACTCGAAGTGGTTTGCTCCGGTTGTCGCCATGACGCTTCGGGGATGTGAGTGCGGGCTCGAGAGGCCAACTATGCCAAACACAGATTAACACACTGGCACTCGATGCATCAATACTCGTTTTTGCTGTGGTTTTTCGCCGATTATCGAACGTAGATAGGGTTCGAAATGATCCAAGGTTGGCCGGTAGCGGGCGTTGGAAGCGAGTCGAGATAGGCTTCGACGCGATAGACTCCCGGGCCATCAATCGCGAAATCTGTCGTGATCCCTGACCGTTGCGCGACCGCGTTGCCATCCTTCAACAAAACGATGCGTGCCGGCAAAGACGTCCTGACCATCAAGTGAGCCTGTGCTTCGGTCGTGATCTCATCGCCCATCGTCTTATCGGAATTGCCGATCCAGAAGTCAAACCCGCTCGCGTCTGCGAAGATGTCGAATGACACGTAACAGTGTCCCAGCGAGATCGCTTCAAGTAGTGAATCGCGTGTTAGGGCAATTCCCTTTTTGATCAGCACATGAGTGCGCACCACGCGGAAGCTCCGCTCATAGGGATCGAGCTTCAGCCCAATCAATTGTTTTCCCGAACCGTCGTTGAGGTTCAAACCAATATTGGAGTGTGCGTCGTTGCCGGCAATTGAAACCAACTTGTTCTTGTTCTCGATCATTGCAGAATCCCAGCGCTGCAAGTTCGCATTCGGTCGCGAAAAGAAGTTGGCAAACATCAAATCGGCGTAGCTGCGATATGACCACAGCCCGTCAAAGAAAGTAACGACTGGTCTAATGTCACGCACGTTCGTAAAAAGATTGTAGATCTCAACGCCGGTGGCGTTCGTTGTTTGCCAGTGCTGCGATTCAGATGGGTATGCGACAAATGACAATCCGCCGTTGCCCTTTTGCTCGTTGATGATTTCCTGGGTATTGCGACTGCCGTCGGTAGCCGCGTTTGAATTTCCGGGAATCAAGAGCAATCGGTCACCGTCGGCGGTTGCGACTTCGTTGCCGTTAATAAATAAGATTCCGTCATGTATTCCGTTGAGGGTCATCGCCGACGTGTCGAAGTTCGTTTGTGGATGCTCGGTCATGATCACGAAGTCGAGTTGATTGCCTTTAGCCGCCGCGATCAATTCCGCAAAACTTCCCGTGCTGTGGCCGCCGAGAAATGAATGAACGTGAATGACGCCTTTGTAATCGACGTACTGGCTTTCAGAAGCAGGGGGAGTCCTTTGGGTGGCGAGTTGCTGAATCGCAGGTAGCAGCTTAGTCAAACGATACCGCCGGTAAGCAAACGGAAGCTGGGAAACAATGAGCAGCAGCAGAATCGCGAAGATGATCTTCCGTTTCATAGGAGCGCCGACATCCGCATTGAAGCACCGACATCCGCATTGGAGCGCCGACATCCTTGTCGGCGGTCCGCGAGCATCCTGCTCGCTCTTATTAATCAAACGACCGGCAAGGATGCCGGTGGACCGCACGCAGGATGCGTGCGCTCCTATTCGAAATCTACCTTGGACATCGTCTCAGCGATCGTCCGGCCGTACTCGACGACCTTCACGTGTTCGGGGTGAACCGTGTAAGCATCGAGCACTGTTCGATCGGTAAAGCGAGCGAACAATCCCGTGTCGTACGAATTGTGTGCGTGCAGGAAATCGGAACCCACCGCGAAGTCCTCGATACCGGGTACCACCTTGCGCAAAGCCTTCAACATCGCCCGATGTTTTTCGCGGGCGTCTGGCGGCACGTCAGCACGATACTTCCAAGCTACGATATGAGTCACCATCTTCAGTTGTCCTATCGGTCAGATTTATTTCAGGTACTTGTCAAACCAGTCAAGGGTTCGTTCGAGCGCGTCAACGCGATGTCTCGGCTCGCGAAATCCGTGACCTTCGCGCGGATATCGAACTAAGACCGTATCAACTCCGCGGCGGCGCAAGGCCATGTATATCTCCTCAGCTTGCGTGATGTGCACGTCGTTGTCCTGCTCACCGTGAATGAACATCGTCGGCGTCTGCGCTTGACGCACGTAACGAATCGGCGACCATTGCCAGAGCAGCTCGTAATTGTCCCACGGAAAGCCGCCGAACTCAGCGTGAATCAGATCCTGATAAAGCGAAGTCGAATAAAAGCTGATCAAATTGCTGACACTGGCGATTGACACGGCGGCTTTGAAGCGTGGCGTCTGCGTGACTATCCAATTCGTCATGAAACCGCCGTAACTGCCGCCCGTCACGCCCAATCTATTCGCATCGATCCAAGTAAATCTTCGCAGCGCTTCATCTATGCCGGCCATGAGGTCGCGATAATCGCCGCCGCCCCATTCATTGATTGTGCCGTCAGAAAATCGCTGGCCATATCCGTTCGAGCCGCGCGGATTCAGGTACAGCACCGCGTAACCACGCGCCGCCATCACCTGAAAGTTCGCATTGAACGCATAGCCGTACATTCCATGTGGACCACCATGGATATTAAGCAGCAGAGGGTACTTGCGATCCTCGCGCCACCCGGCCGGTTTTATGATCCACGCTTGGGTCTCAGTCCCGTCGAAGGTCTTGAAACGAAACTCCTGCGGTTCGACGAGACCCGCACCGCGGCGAAACCCGTCGTTGTGATAAGTCACGCGAGTTAAAGTATTGCCGCGTCCCATCCAAACTTCTCCAGGATGCGTCGGATCGGTGATGACGACCGCCATCGACGAGATCCGAATGGGAAAGCGCGCCTGGCCGTAAATCATTTCGCCGGCGTCGATTTGTTGCGCGAGGCTGAAGCTCGTCGTCTGCATGCGCTGATCGAGAATCGTGGGCGCGGTCGAATCGAGCGATCCTTTGAATTCTTCCGGCACTGGTTTCATTTCGCTCACGGCCCCGAAGGCCGGTTCGATCTTTTCTCCATTCAAATCAGTTCGGAATACCAGCGTCTGTCCATGATCGTTTGCGAGAAAATAAATAAAACGGCTGTCCGATTGCCAACGTGGATTGCGCGCGCGCCGATCTTGCGAGGCAGTGAGTTCCCGACGAGTGTCACCACTCGCCGACGTGATCCAAATGTGTGTGTCCTCGGCCACGCTATCGATCGTGGTCACGTCGCGCTTCGTCGCGGCGTAGGCGATCCATTTTCCGTCGGGCGACCAGGCAGGTTCGTACTCGCAACCGGCCGTGGCCGTAATCTGCCGCAGTTGACCTTGCAAGTTCACCGCGAAAATATCCGAGTTGTTAATTGCGTCCGTGTCGGATTCATGATTTGAAAGGAATGCGATTTCGTCACCACGCGGGCTGAAGCTCAACGCGTGATCGTAGAACAATCCTGACGTCAGTTGCCGCGGCGTTGGCGCATCGACATCGGTGATCCAGACGTGCGTGCGCAAACGATCTGACAGAGACGTGCGTGATTTGTATTGAATATGATCGATGACCCGCGGATCGTCAGTCTTATTCAGTTCTTCTTCGGTAGCAGAAATGAACGCTATCATTCGCGAATCCGGCGACCACGCGAATGGTTCTCCTGCATAGGTGATGAAGAAGTTGGTTTCCCGAACTTCAGCAATCAGCCGTGGAAGGGTTCGCGTTGGGCCAGTTATCCAAATACCTCGTTGACCCTCGTGCGTGGCGAGGAACGCGATGCTTTTTCCATCCGGTGACCAACGTGGATTAGTCGCATTCCAGCCGTTCGGTAACAGCGGCCGGCTTCCGAAGCGAAACGTTTCCCAATTGCGTCGTTGTTCCGGCTGCCGACTGGTCGGAACGCCGGTCGAGAATCGCTCACCTACGCGGACGATCCACAGATTGCCGGAAGTTTCGTTGCCATCGACCGTCGCGAGCGAATAGACGATCCACTCACCGCTGGGCGAAATTTGCACATCGCTGACCGTCGCAACCCGCAGGATGTCGGCTGGAGTTAACGGGCGCGGTTGCGCGTGGGCGACTGACAGCAGAGATAGGACCAGCGAGACGACGAGTAAGATTCGCTTGCGGGCGCGCATCATAGATCATGTCAGAACCGCCTGCGGTAGCGGGCGGTTAGCCTTGCCATTGCGTTGAGTCGAGAGAGCAACCGCCTGAGGTAGTGCGAGTAGCCGTACCATTAAGTTAAGTCGATAGATCAACCGCCCGCTACCGCAGGCGGTT
>CBFHBI010000331.1:0-4443 GCA_965653755.1 uncultured Blastocatellia bacterium | reverse complement strand
TTACGGCCGTTGAAGATTTCAGTTGGTGAAAGCTTGTTGCTCATTATGTTCTTCTCCCTCTCCCTTTGGGAGAGGGCCGGGGTGAGGGCCTAGTTGCGCCACTCAAACCCTCACCCTAACCCTCTCCCAAAGGGAGAGGGAATTACTCACTGCACCTCGTTTGCCGTCCGCCCGCCGTAATGCTTGAGCAAATCGATCACGGCAACGTCATTTCGGCTGACTGCGATGTCGAGCGGCGTCGCGCCATTAGTCAATGAATTTATGTTAGCGCCGTGGGCCAGCAGTTCTTTGATTACGGAAGTCTGCGCATACTAAGTCGCTTCGGCGAGCGCAGTATTACCCGAGCCATCGCGCGCGTTTATATCGGCGCCTTGATCGAGAAGATATCGCACCGCATTCACCCGGCCTTCACGCGCAGCCAACAACAGTGGGGGATAGTCACGATGCGGATTCACGCTCACCCCACCCATCTGCAGCCAACGCATGCGGCGAACGTTTCCGTCCCCCGCCGCCTCAGCGAAATAGTGCTGCCGCCGTTCTTTGAATTTCGGCAGACTGCCGACGACAGCCAGCGACAACATCAGACTGCCGGCGAAAGCGATTGCCCGCACGAGAAATGGTTTCATCGCAATCTCTATCATCGTTGAGCCTCTCGCGCAGAGAGGTAGTAACTATTCCATGTCCGCGATGCCTATCATCGGCTGGTGCAACATCGTGATTTCGGCGGAGCTGCCCATGTAAGTGCGCGCCATCGCAATCGCCTCGGTGAGATTGTCGGAGCGTTCCCAACCCAGCATCGCCGGGACGTGCGCATTCTCCGCTCCCGCCGCAATCACCTTGCCGACGTGTTGGCGGCCGTTTTCGCCCCAGTACCACATAAAAAACGGATGCGCGCCGTGATAAGCATTGCCGCGGCGATACATCTCGACGTAGCTCGGATTGTTCGCGAATTCGCGTTCGTATTTCTCGCGCAAATAAAAAGCGTCGCGCGATTCGGGCAGCAAACGATTGAAAAACTCGATGTAGCTCGGATGAAAGTCGTGATCGAATTCGTCGTAGCACGGATGATGAATGATCATCACGCCGCCTTTCTTCAGCAGCGGCTTGTTGCGATAAAAGTTGAAGTGATAGCCAAGCCCCATGACCTGAACGAGCAGTGGGTTGAGAACTGAATAGACGTTGTATGGCGAAATATCCGGGATGCCGGTGATCAGAATATCCGCCTGGCCGCGCACGGGAATCGCGTATTGCTGAAAGCCCTTCTCGATGATCTTCGCGTGCACTGGTTCGGTCTTGCCGGCATAGCAAGCCGTCATCTCATATTGCGAAGGCCGCGAATGCAAAAGCTTGCGACGAGCCGGACGCGGTAGCTTGCTCATCGTGTAGCGCATGGCCTCAAACTTCATCCGATCGAAGGCGGTAAAATCGTCTTCGTTCTTCAAAAGGAAATCCATATCGCCTTTGTACATGCGATTGTTGATGGCCGTTTCGATGTGAAATACGTTGAGATGCTCATCGACCAGCTTTCCCAGGCGCTTGCATTTGTTGGCGAGTTCCGAACGCGCCGGATCCATGTAACTGTCCGAGTCGCGAATGGTCTGCGGCTCGTGATGCGCGCGCAGAGATTCATAATCGCAAAGACCGACCGCGACTGACTTGTGCCCGCCATCCATCGGCACAAAATTGATGTTGCAGTAGATAAGCAGATCGCTCTCAGCCGCGCGGCGATTCAGATACAGCGGCTCTTTGTGCCGCGTCTCGCCGATCTTCACCATGCCCTCTTTCCACTCGGCGTCATGGTTGTAATAGCGATCGGGATAGTATTCGTCGTAAATCTTCTGACCCACCATCCGCTTCATTTCCCAAGCCGTCATTTTCCGGTGCAGGGAATTCGCTATGATGATGTGCACGTCGTCCACGCCGTGACCCGCAAGCATGTCCAGCACGATCTCCAACATCGTTTGGCGAATGTCGGGCGTAGCCATCGGCGGCAACGGCAGACTGATATCGTCAACCGCCAACGTGACTTTCATGCCCGGTTCCAATTGCGCGAACAACGGATCGCATTCGAGCGGATGATTCAAAGCATAACGAATTGCAGCTTCGCGATTGGGCAGACCCTTCAACGGTGGGTTCGGGTACAACACGCGCGTGCCGACAGGTAAGTCTTCGAGAATGAAATCTTCCCCTGAAGGCATGACGCGCGGCGCGCTGTCGCTGTCAATATAAACGATCGATTCGTGCGTCTTGCGTCGTAGTTGGAGAGCCATTGTCGTTTCAAGTTTCAGGTTTCAAGTCTCAAGTTTGATCAGGTTCCAACTTGAAACCTGAAACTTGAAACATGAAACTCTCATTTCAAATTCAAAATCGGCCAATCGTGATGAATGGCGGTCTGACGTAAACGGAAATCCGGATTAACTGCTGCCGGATGCCCCACGATCGAAAGCATCGGCAGATCACTCATACTGTCTGAGTAAGCGAACGACTCGCTGAGATTGATTCCTTCGCGCTCGGCGAATGTGCGAATCCAGGAAGCCTTAGTTGCTGCAGCGAGAACCGGGGGCAACAATCGTCCCGTTGCGACGCCCTTGACGAACTCAAGACGGTTCGACACGTAGTCGTCGATGCCGAGATATTCCATCAACGGCTTCACAGAGACATCGAGGGCCCCAGTCACAACGACTTGCCGCAACCCCAGACTGCGCGACTTTTCGATCAATTCAAACGCGCCGGGATAGACCGCCGGCTTCAGGATTTCTGTGAACAACTCGTCTGCAAAGAACCGCATCCGATCCTCGGTCTCGCCTTTGTAACGTTTGAAGAAGAGATCGTTGAAAACTTTTCGGCTATACTGATCGCTGACCGCGAACAGAGGAACACTCAAAAGCGTTGTCGCACTCTTGGTAAAGCTGCGAAGCAGGCTTGGCTGATTGCGCGCATAAAAGCCGAGCGTATGGACCAGGTTGGTGCTGACTAACGTTCCTTCGAGATCGTAAAAAGCGGCTGCGGTCACGGTTGGTTCGGACGTTCTCCTTCGGCTGAACGCGGACTATACCTTATGCGCGAGAGAAAACGAAACGCAATTGGAGCGTGTATGCGACAATTATACACTTCAGCCTGGAAACACATCAGATCGCGAGAAATCCTTAGGAAATGTGGGCTCCTGATCGCGATCGCGGCCCTCAGTTTAGGCGTGATTTGTTGTCGAAAAGCGGCTACTGCCACTGCCGATCATGGCCCGACGAGGCCCACCAAAGATGCAATCACCGAGGCGGATGAGCTGTATGCGCAGCGGGCCGACCTGGTGAAGGTGCGACAGGCGATTGTTACTTTACGGCAGGCCCAGGCGGATGATCCGACGAATTACGGCCTGGCTTGGCGGCTGGCGAAATACAATTACTATCTCGGCGCTCACAGCACGGAATCTGGTGAACAGACCAAGGCGTTTCACGAAGGGATTGGAGCTGGGAAGCTCGCGACGCAATTGCAACCGAACAAGGCAGAGGGCCATTTTTGGTTAGGGGCGAATTACGGTGGCAATGCGCAGATCAGCACTCTCTCGGGACTGGCCGAAATCGATGACATCAAAAGCGAGATGGAGACGGTCCTGAAGATCGACGAGAGCTATCAATCGGGAAGCGCGTATATGGTTTTGGGTGAAGTTTATCTCGAAGCGCCAAGGCTACTCGGAGGAGATGTCAGCAAAGCGATCAGCTATTTGGAAAAAGGAATCAAGGTCGGACCTGACAACGAAATGATGCGCGCGAAACTGGCGGCTGCTTATGCTGAAGCGCATCGCAATGACGATGCGCGCAAACAGATCGAGGCTTTAATGGCAATGAAGCCTTCACCTGATTACAAACCGGAGTACGACGAAGCGATAGCTGAAGCGAAAAAAGTTCAGGAGCAGATCAAGTAGCTATTGTTTGCCACCCGCTTTCTTTAACTCTTCCAGCGTTCGTTTGTGTTCCTCCAATTTCTTTCCGGCTTCACCCAGTTTACCTTCCGACGTCAGTCGTTGATATTCCTCAAACTCTTGCACCGCGCGGTTAATTAGTTGTTGCAGATTCGGCGACGCTGACGGTTGCGGGGACTGACCGGGTTGAGGCGACGCGTTTGGTTGTGGCGTCGCGGGCTTGTTTTCAGTGGGGCCGGGTTTAGTGGCGGCTTCGCCAAACAGGTTGTTGAGGGCCTCGTCAAAATTAGCGCCGTATGCCAAACGGTCCTGAGTCGCCAGGACCACCAGCCGCAACTCCGGCATCGGGCTTCGTTCCGCCTTCAAGTAAACCGGTTCGACATAAAGCAGCGAGCGGGCGATCGGAATAACGAGCAGGTGTCCGCGTTGGACGTGAGAGCCCTGTTGATTCCAAAGCGTGAATTGCGCAGATAGCTGCGCGTTCTGATCTATCCGAGCCTCGATTTGCGCCGGCCCATCGACGAGCC
>CBFHBI010000330.1:0-4444 GCA_965653755.1 uncultured Blastocatellia bacterium | reverse complement strand
ATGCGCCGCGACGCGTCTTCGTGCATGCCGGCGTCGTCGAATGGAACGGGAAGGCGATACTCATCCCCGGATCGAGTTTCAGCGGAAAGTCAACGATGGTCGCCGAGCTTTTACGCGCCGGCGCGACTTACTATTCCGACGAGTACGCGATTATCGACAAAGACGGCCGCGTGCATCCATACCCACGGCAACTGCGAATCCGTTCGCTTGATTCACCCTGGCCCAAACAAATGAAAGCCGCAGACTTCCGATCCCAAACCGGAACGCGACCCAGACCCATCGCGCTGGTCCTGGCGACAAGTTTCAGAGAAGGCGCACGCTGGCGGCCGCGAGAACTGACCCGCGGCAAAGCCGTTTTGGAATTGTTAGCGAATACCGTATCGGCGCGATCGCAACCGGAGATGGCGCTGACCTACCTCTCAAAGGCCGTAGCTTCCGCGAAGACGCTCAAGGGAGTACGCGGCGAAGCGAGTGAAATGATTGAATGGCTCGCGAGGATTTCGTAAGAAGTATCCGCAGATTACGCAGATTACGCAGATTCAAGAAACCAAAACCGTGAATCGCTGAACAGCCGCCGATCAGTTTCTTGTCTTCTTACAAAACTGCGTAATCAGCGTAATCTGCGGATAAGTCTGTCACGGCTGCACCGGCTTGTCCGCAACGGTCGCCGGAGTTCCGCCGTGGTCGTCGCCGCGAACGACACCGGTCTTATCAACAAAGAACGAACGCTTACCCGTCTTGCCGTATTCTTTCGGCGTCGCTGTCGCTTCAAACTGATCGCCGCTAACGGTGACTTCGTAATTGTAGCCGTACTTGTCCACTATTTCTGGAGGGACCCTCTTCAAGTCGATCAACTGCTTCATCGTCGCATAGCTTCCCTTACCTGGGCCGTCCTTGTAACTCTTCTCGATCGCCGCGAGATTAAACATCATCCCGAGCGCGACACTCTCGTTGGCTTCCGGCGGCGGGTTCTTTGTCGCCGACGAAATGGATGCGACGGTCATCAGAATGTAGTCCTTCGGCAGGTGCAACTCGTGTCTGGTTCCGAATCCGTCGTCGGCCAGCGCGTAAGTAATCGCCTCCGCGCGCGGATTTAAACTGAGCAGGAACTCGCGCAAGTCGGGATCCATCGTCGGCGCGCGCTTACGAATGTCAGCCTGGGCCGTTTCCATCATCGCAGGCGAGACATAAATCTGCCCCGCGGTTCGCGCCGATTGCCAGCGTCGGGCGTTACGAAACACTGTGTTCGACGAGAGCGTCTGATGATTCACGTAGGCATCGACGACTTTCTTAACTCCGCCGGCATCCGAGATGACGAGAAAATCGCCGACGAAGGCGTACGCAAAAATGTCCGAGTAATCGACCGTCTCAGTGTCGCCATTCTTTTGAGTCTGGGCGATGAGGTTCGCTTCTCCGATGCCCAGGCCATTGAGCACCTTCGGCATCATCACGCGCGCGGCGTCACGGTCTTTGACTTCGATGAGCAGCACCGGCAGCACGGATTCTTTTTTCTGCGCCTGAGCGTCTTTGTCAGTGCCAGTTTCCGCGGGCGCGGCCGGCGCTTTCGGCATGCCCATGACATTCATCCCCATCGCATTCAAAGCCTTCATCGATCCGGCGAGTGCGATTTCGTGACCAAATGCAGGCAGCAGGTCGTCTTTGATTTTCAGGCCCGACTTCTTCTCAAATTCGGCAAATTCATTAGTCGCAGTCACGCCGGGAGCAGCGACTGGTTGTCCCATGTTTGCCTGTGAAAGCTGTCGCTCGCTTTTCGCTTTGACATCGGCGGCCTTCAGCATTCCATCGTAGGTCTGGATAAGATCGATTGAGGCGCTCACCAGAATATCGGTGTCGTCCGGCAACACCGACGCGGCTTCAGAAGTGAAGGCCGGGCCGCCGATGAGTTGGGGCACGAACGGAATCGGGGTTTTCTTCGCTTCCGGTTTATCGATCATCACCGCGCGCAGAATGTATTCGTTGCCTTCCAGCGCGACGGCCAAACCGATCGCCTCGGGCCAATTCGGTTCACCATAACCAATCGCGTCGAGCATTTGTCCGATTTGATTTGAGGCGATCCGCTGGACCTGCTCTTCTTTCGTCGGCGTCGGCGTGGGCGAGGGCGATGGCGCAGTTAAGACCGCCACCGTGCCGGTGTTGGTGACATCCGTCTCAGCCACTATCTGCGGCGACGTCACTGGTTGGGCCGCCGGCTCGGTGGTTGGCTCAGGTTCGGCCGGCTTGCTCGCCATCGAAGCCGTTTCGTCAACTGTAATCGGCGTCGGCGCCGGTTTAGACTTATCTTCCAGCGCCACGTTGAAGAAAAAGAAAATCGGTTCCGACGAAAATTGATCGCGAGCAGTGCGAAAATTTTGATCGCGGAACAGCGCATGGCTGTCTTTCGGACGCAGCTTGGAAAATTTGAATGGCTTGTCCGAAATACAAACCTAGTTCCCTGCATGCGTAATCACGAAGGGCAAACGTTCGTCTGCTTGCGGCGAAGCGGTCGTCTTCGGCGAAGGGCCGGCCGCAGGTTTTGCGGCGGCAGCATTTGACTTCGCGTTGGTCGCTTGGCTTGCCTTGTCAGTCGGCTTCTCGCCGCTCTTCGGCGACGGCTCAGGAGAATTCACCGGCACCGGCGGCAGCACGGTCGGCAGAAATGTTTCAAGTTTCGGCGCAAACTTTGTAGCGTCTTCAGTAGTCGGAAACTCGATCGCCACGAAAATCATCGGGACGTCGGAGCGCACCGCCCAGCCGGCAAACATCAGACGCGCCTGGGCCAACGCCTCGGAATTCTTTTTCAGAAAGCTGATGATCGATTTGAATTGCGGTCCGGGATCGGACAGCTTCACGATGGGATCGACAATCTCTCCCGCGCCGCCGTTGCTCAATAGCGTGCCGACATTGCGTACTTCGCCGTAAAGCTTGTAAGTGTCGGTCGCCAGCAACTCGTCAAACGCCGGCGCTGGATTTGCGCCAGCCGTCTGCGCAGGAGCCTTGGGCGAGGTCGCCTGTTGCGCGGCGGCGGGTCCTGCCAACAGAACCAGCAACAAAAAACGTGCGGTGATTCGTGAGAACAGATTTGCGCGACGAATAAAGGTAAACATCATCTCGGCCCCTCCTGGCGAAGGCTGCAAATTGGCTTGAGCATAACAGAATGGCGGAATTGCTTGAACAAAATTTGTGATCGGCTCCGCACCAGTGAACTTTCGGTCCGCCGGTCATACAAGTTCTTGAACCGGGCGACTAATACTCTGAATACGAACCACGAGTGTTACGGGTTCAGCGCCAGGCCTCAACAAATTGTGCCAATTAGTTTCCCGATATTTCCTGTCGGACGGGGAAGGATGAACTATGCGAACGACGATCAAGCTGTCAGTCATTGGGGTGCTGTTAATTATTTCAACTCTGATTTTCGCGCACCGGGTGCTGACCGGCTCAGACTCAAATGGGCAAACGACTTCTTTGTCCGCGCCGGCTGAAGTCACGGCATCCGACAATTCCTATTCGACTAAAGTCGGGATCAACTGGGACACCGTGCGCGGCGCGACGCTCTATCGCGTGTTTCGCAACACGACGAATAATGCCGCCAGCGCTACCGATATAGGCACCACAGCGGAGGGAACTTTTTTTGACAACACGGCGGCCGTGGGCCAGCCGTTTTTCTATTGGGTGCGCGCCGAAAACGGTTCGATCGTTAGCCCCTTAAGCACATCCGATCAAGGCACCCGCGCGAGCGGAAACATTAACGGCCCCGGCCCTTTGAATCCGCCGCCGCAACCCGCCGGCAATTTAGTAACCGCCACGAAGGCCTACCTGGGAAAGACGCTCTTCTGGGACGAACAGTTATCCGCGACCGGAACGGTTGCGTGCGGCACTTGTCACTTCGCATCGAACGGCGGATCTGATTCACGCGCCGCCGTCGGCAGTGCGCGCGCGACAAATCCCGGCGCCGACGGAGTATTCGGCACCGACGACGACGTCTTCGCATCGCCCGGCGTAATCAGCAACAACGCCGACGGTACTTATAATTTTTCCGCGACCTACGGTTTTCATGAGCAGGTAACCGGCCGCAAGTCGCGTTCGTACATCGACGCGGGATTTTCACCCAACGCATTATTTTGGGATGGACGGGCGACGGGAACTTTCAGCGATCCGATCGGCGGCGCGGTCGTGCTGCCAAATGGCGCGGCGCTCGAGAGTCAAGTGCTTGGCCCGCCCGTCAGCTCAACTGAAATGGGAAATGTGAATCGCACCTGGGTTGATGTCGCTTCGCGCGTCGCTAATTCACATCCTCTCGCGTTGTCGCCTTCAGTCCCCTCCGGTTTGCGGGACTGGATCAACGGTCGCAGTTATCCCGAACTGTTTCAGGAAGCCTTCGGAACTTCTGATGTGACTCCGGTGAGGATCGCCGAAGCGATCGCCAGCTTCGAACGAACCCTCTATT
>CBFHBI010000329.1:0-4446 GCA_965653755.1 uncultured Blastocatellia bacterium | reverse complement strand
TTCGCAGGCAGATCCTGCCGCGCCAGATCCTGACAAGCGAGGCGTTTGAAAATGCCATCGCCGTGGTCATGGCAGTTGGCGGCTCGACCAACGCGGTCCTTCATCTGTTAGCAATCGCGCATGCGGCTGAGGTGCCGCTATCAATCGATGACTTTGAAGAAATTCGCAGTCGTGTCCCTGTGCTTTGTGATCTAAAACCATCAGGCCGCTATGTAACGATCGATTTTCATCGCGCCGGTGGTGTGCCTCAGGTGATGAAGATTCTGCTGGCTCACGATCGACTTCATGGTGATGCGTTAACCATCACCGGCCAGACAGTCGCCGAAGTGCTCGCTGATGTGCCGGACGAACCGCGCGGGGATCAAGATGTAATTCGCGGGTGGGAGAATCCGCTTTATCCCCAAGGCCATCTCGCAATCCTCAAAGGAAATCTCGCCAGCGAAGGCGCCGTCGCAAAGATCACCGGCGTGAACACCCCGCAGATCACCGGCCCCGCCCGAGTGTTTGATTCGGAAGACGGTTGTCAGCAGGCCATCCTCAACGGCAACATTAAACCGGGTGACGTGGTCGTAATTCGTTATGAAGGTCCGAAGGGTGGGCCCGGCATGCGTGAGATGCTGGCGCCGACTTCGGCGATCATCGGCGCTGGTCTAGGCGATTCAGTCGGCTTGATCACTGACGGGCGCTTTTCCGGCGCGACGCACGGCCTGGTGGTGGGACACGTGGCGCCGGAGGCGGCCGTAGGCGGCAACATCGCCCTGATCAAAGAGGGCGATTCAATCACGATCGATGCCGATGCGCGGCTGCTACAATTGAATGTAGCCGAAGACGAATTGGCGCGACGACGCGCGCAGTGGCGACCGCCAATCCCTCGTTACCCACGCGGCGTTTTAGCGAAGTATGCGCGGCTGGTGTCGAGCAGCAGCTTTGGCGCAGTGACCGATAGCCCATTATGAGCATCAAGGATCAGCGCGCGCGAATTAACGAACTGGATGCCGAGTTGCTGCGGTTGTTGAGTGAACGGGCCCGCATAGCGTTGCAGGTCGGCGAGTCGAAGAAGGAGGCCGGTGTCTCACTCTGCGATCACACTCGCGAACGCGAAGTTGTCGAGCGCATGTGCCGGCTAAATCAGGGGCCGCTCGATGATCGCGCAATTATTGAACTCTATCGGGCGATCATTCATGAATCGCGTCGCCTTCAGAATCGCCGTGACACGCTCGACCTGCCGTCAGTTCGTCACGATCTGCAATCGAACGAGAAACTGCGGGTGGCGTTTCAAGGCGCGCCCGGAGCCTTCAGTGAAGCTGCGGCGCTCAAATTACTGGGCAACGAGATCGCCTTGACGCCCCGGCCAACTTTTGAATCACTCTTCAACGCCATCGCTGACGGTTCCGCCGACGTAATTCTCGCGCCAATTGAAAACAGCCTTGCTGGTTTTGTCCACGCATGCTTTGACCTGCTGCTGGAGAGCAACCTGCACATCTCCGCTGAGGTAATCATCCCGGTCAACCATTACCTGATTGGGTGCGACGGCGCGACGTTCGAGCAAATCAAAACGGCGGAATCGCACCCGGTGGCGCTCGACCAATGCCGTCGCTTTCTGGAAACTAATCCGCAAATTCGGCGCATCGCCGCTGAAGACACTGCCGGCAGTGTGGCCAGAATCGTTGCGGCCGGTGATCCAACTCGCGCGGCGATCGCCGGAAAGCTCGCGGCTGAGGAATACGGCGGCGTAATCCTGCGCGAGCACCTGGAAGACAGCAGCGAAAATTACACTCGCTTTCTGCTGTTGACGCCGTGGCAAAAAGGAGTTGATGGCGCGAATAAGATAACGCTCGTGATTGAGTTGCCGCATCGGCCCGGCGCGCTACATCACGCGCTGGAACCGTTCGCCAGACGAGAAATCGATCTGTTGAAAATTCAAGGTCGCCCGGTTAAAGGCCGGCCCTGGGAATATTGCTTTTATCTGGATGTGGCTGGAACTCTGGAAGACGAGCAGGTGACCAGTACCTTGAGCGAACTGCGTGATGACCAATTCGAGGTTCGCATTCTCGGCGCCTACCGCGCGGCAACTGTGCCGGCTCAATAGCCGGGCAAATGCAACCCGTAGGGTTGCGAGACAGTAGCCGGTGGTCGCAGCGCAGCGAAGACCACCGGTTAACGTCAGTGTTAACGTGCGCATCCCGACGGGGTGCAAGAAACACACGTGCAAGAGCTTGCTCGCACCCTTTCGGGGTGCGGAGTTGACTTCTTCTTCCGGTGGTCTTCGCTGCGCTTCGACCACCGGCTACTATTTTGCAGCCCTCCGGGCTGCCTGAAAATTCAATGATTCTAATCCTAAGAGCCAATATCGATCCTGAGAGCGAGGACTATCGACGATTGATGGGCCAGCTTGCAGGTCTTCCCGATATTCGGGTGCGGGTTCACCGCGAAGAGGGCGCCGAACAGTCTTTGACTGAGATCTACTTAATCGGCAACACCTCGGCGATCGCAGTCGAAGAGATGAAGGCCCTGCCGGGCGTCGAACGGGTGGTGCGAGTATCCGAGAGCTATCGGGTCCTGGGCCGGCACAAAGATGATCATCGACCGGCACATTTTAATTATCAGGGACTGCGTTTCGGTCAGGACACGCTGCATATCTTTGCGGGCCTGTGCGCCGTCGATAGCCGCGAGAGCGTGGAAGCCATGATGCGGCTACTGCGCGAGAACCAACAGGTGTGCACGCGCATGGGCGCGTACAAACCGCGGACGAGTCCCTATTCATTTCAGGGATATGGCGCCAGTTGTTTGCCTTACGTTTTTGAATTGGCCGGCAAATATGCCATCAAAGTTGTCGCCATGGAGATTACGCACGAATCCCAAATCGATGAAATCAATCAAGCTCTGGACGCCGCGGGCCGTCCTACCGGCGTGATGCTGCAAATCGGCACCCGCAACACGCAGAATTTCGAGTTGCTTAAGTTCGTCGGGCGGCACAGTGAGTTTCCCGTGCTGTTGAAGCGCGGATTTGGAATTACCCTGAGTGAATCGCTCCACGCCGCGGAATACCTCGCCAGCGAAGGCAACACGAAAGTGATCTTCGCGTTGCGCGGAGTCAAGACCAACATGGGAGATCCGCACCGAAACTTCGTTGATTTCGCGCATGTGCCGGTGGTCAAGCGACTGACCCGGATGCCGGTCTGCGTGGACCCTTCGCACGCGGTCGGCTCGCGCGATCAGGCGCCAGATCGTCTGCTCGATCTGATGCATGCAACCGCGCAGGGAGTAATCGCCGGGGCAAACATGATTCTGGTAGATTTTCATCCCGAACCAACGCACGCGCTGGTTGATGGACCTCAGGCACTGCTGCCTCACGAGCTACCGACCTTTCTTGAGGACGTGCGCATCGTGCGCGAGGCCTACGAGAAGCGCTGCCAACTGGTCTGACTTCAGAGTGCTTTCCTGCAAACGTGATCGATTGGTGTTTGCAACGTCTGCGTGGATAGCACCGTGCCGTAGGCACGGGATGTTTATAGCTTCAGCGCCCTTTTGAGTACTCCCGAATTGAGCAATCCCGACGCCTCGGGATTGCTCAATTCGCACAGAAGGAAACAACCACGGCTATTTTCTATAAACATTCCGCCGCTCTGCGGCGGTGTCAAGATGGTCACCTACTGAACCCTGAGCTAACTTTTGCAGCAAAGCCACTCCAGAGACAATCTTGTTACCGTAAATCGTCCGCGCCCACAAACTTGTCGCTACCCGCGGCTTGCCTTTCCCAAACCGTATTCCCATTCGTCGTCAACAAACTAAACGGCGGTCTTTGTCGCAAAAGTCTCATCGACATCCAAGTCAGTACCATCCGCGTCAGCGGATGGGTCAAAGACGCTAATATTTCCGTTGAAATTCACTTTAACCCACCTGCTGACACAGGTGGTACCGACGTCATCGCCATGCCGTCGGCACTTTTGCAAACGGCGCTAACAGTTAGCGCGGCGTAATCGCCGCCCAGAACCCCACGCACTGCCCACGGCATAACCATTGCCAAGCGATCAGTCACCAGTTCGCTGCAATTGAGTTGAATTGGATCAAGCGACAAGAACGTTCAAGGGGGAAACAGATTTCATGAACCGTTATCAATGGAGGAGAGAACTAAAACCATTTTTCATAACCATGGCTGTGGTTGGGATTCACCTGATGACAATCCAGGCCCAAAGCCAGACGTCTTCGAACAATCGCGCAGAATCCGCTGGCGCGCTGGCCGCTTATCGCCGAGGCCTGGACCAGTACAGCGAAGGCAACAGTCAAGACGCTATCAACTCTCTCAGGCAAGCTATAGTTCTCAATCCGTCTTTCACCGAAGCCTACAACAGTCTCTGCGTCGTTTACGATCACCTGAATCGAACTGACGAAGCAATCAACGTTTGTGAACGCGCGACCGTACTCAGGTCAGATTTCGTTCCGGCT
>CBFHBI010000328.1:0-4450 GCA_965653755.1 uncultured Blastocatellia bacterium | reverse complement strand
TACACCCAGTAGAACGAAGCGCAGCGTCGCAAATAGCAACGTTGGCCAATGAATCGGCTGCGGGGCCGTCGATGACGCCGGAGTCAACAGCACCGGCGGCAGGTGATGCGCTTGCCATTTGTTGAGCAGGTCATAAATGAGCCCGCCGATTAGCAGGAGGGGAAGCGTAGCGATGAAGAATTTGATCGCGTCGATTACGATCGTGCCCCAGCGAAATCTTTGTTCGCGCACTCGATCGATAATGGCGGCCTGAAAGATGAAGAACAGCGCAGGGATTAAAAACATCAACGCGTATGTCAGCACCACTTGCGAAACCGTCGCGACTCCTTTCGAAATGAAGAAGTATGACGACACCACGAGCAGCGCATAAATGATCGCGAAGATGATTAGCGCGCCGATATTCGTGAATGTGGTGGCGAAGGTATTGATCCAAAGCTTGAAAGTTGTCAGCATGGTTTCCTCTTCAGCATGTTGGAGCGCGCCGGTTTGACAGCACTGTGGAGCGATCCGTGTCAGAAGCCCGACCGTAAGGGAGGGCCACTTGCCCTTGCTAACGCGCGGGCTTCTGACAGTCCGCACTCCAAATCATTTCTTATCCAAAATCCGCAAACGATCATTCGACGTGTTGGCCTGCACGGTCGGTTGATACATTAGTTCCGCGCGTGCGGGCGCTACCTTGAACTCGCCCGGTATCTCGACGCGCATCGCGTACTGGAACGTCGCGTCGCCCTTGAAATAATCGGTGAACAGCACCGTGCGATTGTCGCGAAACTCACGGTTGCTGTACCAATCGCACCATTGGCCCAGGTTGTAATTGAGATAGATGCCGCTGACCGTCGCGACCTGCTCCGCGCCGGCGGGAATCGGATCTTCGATCATCACGTACTGAGCGCGCGGGCCGGTGAGATGCAAACGCACCACGATCATGTCGCCGGAGCGCAGCTCGCCGGTGAGCGGTTCGATCTTCCAGCTCGCCTTCTCGCCTTCGTTTTCAGTGACGTGCAGGCGCAAGTACTCGCGCGTGATCTTCAAGCCGCCGGCTGAATTCGCGGCCACGTTTTCGTCCGCAGTGAAATATTCCAGCGCAGATGAAACATACAACGCGCCTTTGCCGTGCTTCACGATGCGAATTTGGTTTGACGCGCCGAGTTCGTTGCCCTTCTTCGCGACCGAAATCGTGTTGGCGCTGGTCGCATCACTCGCGCCGATGTGCTGGCCCGCGACTTTCTCGCCGTTCAGATAAACCTCGAACGAGTAATCCGGCGAAAGTTCCTTGCTGACTTTCAAATAATCGGTCAACCCATAAATCGCGAACGCGGTTTCCTTCGTCGATAACCAGTAGTAACCGTTGCGCCGGTTCTTGACCAGCCAGCGCGCGGCCTTCGGCAGCAGAGACGAGCCGGGATTGATTTGGGCCAGCGCCTTCAATGAAAGCGCCGTCGCCTCGGCGTCCATGTACACATCGCGGCCGTAATCGTTGACGCGCGCGGTTTGCCAGTGCGCTTCGAACTCATCTTTCTGCGCGGCGCCCTCGATCAAGTTCGCGACCTCATGCGCGCGGCCGTCTTTGTGTTCCTGCAAGGCCAGCGCCAGCAGCGCGCGGCCGTATGGTCCAAGGTTGTTGCGCTTGCCATACAACTCATCGAGGAAGTGCGCGTCGCCCTCACCACTTTCAGTGAACGCATAAATCATGTAAGCACGGGTCTCGTCGTCGATCGGATTACCGTCGTCGCGTTTGCCGGCGTTGAGCATGGCCGCAAGTTTCTCGCGGCCCTGATCGCGCCGCGAGGCGTCGATTTGGTAACCGGCGCGGCTGGCCATCGTCAGGCCATCGACAACATACGCGGTCATAAACGGATCGGTCTTATCGTCTTTCCACCAGCCCCAACCGCCGTCGCCGTGCTGGTACGCGTAGAGACGATCGAGACCCTTCTGCACTTTGGTGTTCAGATCGTTCGACACGCGAATCTTCGCAGTGGGCACGTCTTTCAAAGTTTGGGCCACCACGATGTTCGGCAGAAAACTCGACATAGTCTGTTCGGTGCAGCCGTACGGATAACTCGTTAGATAGTCGAGTGCGCCGAACAATGCCCCGGCGATCGAAGGCGACGCCTCGTTCGTCAGATTACGGGCGGAGACATCCGCACGTCCCGGCAGATCGAGATTGATTGTTTGATCCGCATCATCCTGCGTCAGTGTCGTCGTGTCGCCGGTGGTTTGCTTCAAACCGTGCGGGACGATCTCCATCGTCATTTCAACGGCGTCGGACTCAGTGTCGGTCAAAGCTTTCGCCAGCAGCGTCAGTTTGCCAACCTGGTTCGCCTGCACTCGCCAATCGACGCGATGCTCGCCGTTCTTCGCGATGGTGACTGTTTCCGAAGGTGTATCGAGCAACTGCGCGCCGTTGAGATCGAGCGAAATCTTGGTGGACTTATCGCTCTTCAGGAAGTTGTGCACAACGCCTGAGATGGTGACGGTGTCGCCTTCGGTCAAAAAGCGCGGCATCTCCAATCTCATGATTACGTCCTTGCGTGCAATCGTCTTTTGCACCGCGGATCCGACCCGTGTGTCCGCGGTCACGCCCCGCGCGGTGGCGCGCCAGGTCGTCAAGTTGTCCGGCAGTTTGAAGCTGACCGTCGCTTTGCCATCCGATCCGGTAACGACATCAGGTTGCCAGTACGCGGTGTCTTTGAATTCCTTGCGGATGGTCGGCTCGGCGTACGAGCTCTCGTTCTTAAAGTCGGCGAGCTGATAGCTCGATTTGTTCTTCGCCAGATCGGCCGGCTTTTCCCCGGCGTAGCCGGTGAAGGTGTAATGAATCGCGAGGCTCGTCTGGATTTCATCGAAGCGCTTGCCGTAAAACTCGCGTTTGATGTTGCCGGCAGTGTCGGGCTGAATGCTGTAGATCGCTTCATCGACGATGCCAAGACTCACTTCCGTATTTGCTGCCGGCGAACCATCGTCGTTGCGCGCGACAATTGTGTACGAGGCGACATCGCGCGGCTTGAATTCATTTTTATTTGGCACGACATCGAGCTTCAGCATCTTGTCGCGCGCGGGCACCGCGATGATCTGGCTCTGGTTATACATGTCGCTGTCTTTCACGTAAGAGACGTCGAGATAGACGTTGGGTTCGTACTTGTGATCGATGGGCACGTCGATGACGATACTGCGGCCCGAGGAGTCGAGTTCGCGATAGGTGATCACTTCAGCCAATTCGGTCGTGACCAGCAGATGAGCTTTGTCGGTCGGTAACATCGCCAGCACGTGCGCGGTCTCGCCAACTTTGTAGGATTTCTTGTCGGGCACGAGTTTGATCGCTTTCTCGTCATAGTCGCGATACTCGAAGTCTGACCACTCGCCTTTTTTGTCGGGCGCCCAGAACGAGCCGCCGCGATTCACGATCTCTTTTCCGTTCTCGTAAACGATCGCCTTGACATAGACACTGCCGGGCGAGGGAACGGTGAAATCATACGACGCGTTGCCCTGGCTATCGGTATTCACGTCGGCCGAGGCGAGTTCGCGCTCGTGCAAAATGTAATCATAGGTCTTGTACTTGTAGCCGTTGTATTCCTCGTCCTTCTCTTTCTTCTCATATTTCTGTTCGATGAATTTTAGCGTGACTTTTTCTGAGACCGGTTTGCCCGAATACTCGGCAGTCTTCACGCGAATCTTGGCGTTGTCTCCCTGGTAGTAGATGTAGCGTTCGGGGTAAGCGTCGGCGACGGTTTTGCCGCGCGTGCCGATGAACGAAGCCGCGCCCTGCATCTCGCGACGCGACGCGTCAGTGACTTGGGCTTCGAGGCGATATGCATAGTCCCATTCCTCTTTGTCTTCGGGAGCGGGCACGACGAATTCGACTGATGCCTGTCCCTGTGAATTGATTTCGGCGTCGCCTTCTGTGACGAGGTCGTTGCCGTAGTAGCCCGAAGTATCATCGTCGCCGCCTTCATTTTCCGGGCCGGCTGCATCATCGAACTCATCGTTTGATTCATCTCCCCACCACCAGTGGTAATAGCGCTGCTTGTAAATGTAGTAATGCACGTCGGCGTTGGTGACCGGCGCGCCGAAGAAATAATTTGCGCTAATGTTGAAGCGCACCTTCTCGCCAACGGCGGCGAAATCTTTCGGGCCTTTGACGGTCACTTTGAATTCCGGTTTTTTGTATTCCTGAACTTCAAAGTAGCCGCTCGATTTTGCATCGCCGAGCGAAGCCGTGATGTTGTAACTGCCGAGCGGCGCTTCGTCGCCGAGATCGATTTGACCGCTGAACGTGCCGCGATCGGAAAGCGGCAAATCCTTTTCGAAAATCTTGCCGTTGTTAGGATCCTCGACGACCACGTTGATGTGTTTGCTGTCGAGCATCTTGTAGCCGCCGGTGGTCCATTGACGCAGGATGCCTTTGAAAAAAACTGATTGCGCCGGACGATAGATGGGCCGGTCGGTGTAG
>CBFHBI010000327.1:0-4457 GCA_965653755.1 uncultured Blastocatellia bacterium | reverse complement strand
ACCAGCAGATTTATTTCTTCTCCAGCGCGAACTTGAACGCGAACATTCGTCCCACGCCGTTGTAAAACGTGCCGAAGTTCACGCTGGCCAGATTGTTCTGGACATCCCGCGGATTAAAGTGGTCGGTGATATTGAAAAGCTTGAAGCCGCCACGAATCCGGTATTTCTCCAACTTGTGCGGCAGTGGAAATGATTTGAGTACTTGCAGGTCGAGGGCTCCAAAGGTTGGATAGCGTTTGCTGTTGCGAACGCCGACGAAGTTTCGATTCTCGTCGATTACTGAATAAGGAAAGCCCTCGCGCACGTCGAAGACCGGCGCAACCGTCACGCCCCACTTGACGTTGAAAGTGCCCCAGAGGATAAGACGATTCGGCGAATCGAAATTCAGCCGCGTGCGTTGGTTGGCGTGAAAGATTGGGTTCTCAAAATTTCCGAAATACGAATTGAAATCGTTGACATCGCCGGTGGCCGCCGAACGGACGTAGGACGCGACCAGTTCATTCCCGTCAGAAGCGTGGTAACGCGCGGTCACATGCAACTCGCGATAACGCGACAAACCCGAGTTACTCAAAAGCAAAGTCCCCGAATCTAACGACGAGCGCGACGGCTCCAGGACGAATTCGCGACTGCCGGAACGTTGTTCGTAACCGACGCGCACGATGAAGTTCTTGAACCATTCGCGATCGAACTCGAGGTTCCAATTTACGCTGCGCGGCACTTCGAACTTATCGTTTTGCAAAACCAAATGCTGACTTATGGGCGAGCCGATCAATGCAACGCCATCGGCGCCGTAAAAACTGATCACGCGCTGCTGCAGTTGCTGGAAGCTCGCGACGTTGAGATCGATTTGATCGTAGAACAGGCCGATGCCTCCACGAATGACCGTGCGGCCATCGTTGATTGGTAAGAACGAGAAAGCGAATCGCGGCGCAAGATTGTTTTCGTCGGCCAGGTTGTCGCGATCGTAACGAACGCCGTATTCAAAACTCAGCCGGCTGTTGACGTCCCATTTGTCCTGAAAGTAAGCAACACCTTGCAGCTTATTCGTGCTGATGATGCCGTCGCCGGTGAAATCGATCTGCCGGCTGCGCGTGCCGTCGGCGCGCAGAATCCTCGCCGCGGTGCTGCGATTGCTGCCGTCGTAATCGCTGGAGTTGAATCCACCGCCGACTTTCATCGCGTGTGCGCCGAGAAAATTCGCCGGCGCAAAACTGAAGTTCTCGACTAATTCGTAACGATTGGTATTCCTTCTCTGTTGATTAAAAAAACTGCCGGAGTTGGTCTCGGGCGCAAAGTTCATCACGCCGGGTCCCGAACTCGGATAAACATTCGCGTCGAAGCGCTTCACGCTGAAGAGCGTTTCCAGAAACGATTTGCCCGACAGCACGTGGCGTTCGTTGACAGCCCAGAAAAAACCTTTCTGCCGAAAATCGGGCGTGACCGGTTGAGGATTGAAGGTGTTGAGGTTCACGTAAGTCAGCTTCTGCGGAAAGATCGAGAACGTCGTCGTGACGTGATCGCGATCGTTAGCTTGCCAATCGAGCTGCGAAACTGAATCGAAGCTTTCAAGATTTGTGTCGCGTTCGAGCGGTGGCAGGCTTTCAACCGGCGTGCGTACGTAGCGATATTCAAACGATTGCATGAACCACAGGTTGTCCTTCTTGATCGGACCACTGATTGCGAGTCGCGGCGTGAAACCTTCAATGCCGACAAAGTGACCGCCACGCCGGCGAATGCGTGGAAAGAAGTTTTGAAACTCAGTATCGAACTTGTCGGTGCCCGATTTGGTCTCGATGCTGGTGACGGCGCCGGTGAACTCGCCATATTCGGACGCGTAGGGATTGGTCAGCACCTGCACCGATTGGATGGCTTCGATTGGAAGATTGATCGCAAACTCTCCGGTAACTGGATCGGTCACGTTCGCACTGTTGACTGTCAAACCGCTTTGACTCGCGCGCGCGCCCTTCACATTTAACAAACCGTCGGGTCCACGCACGACGCCGGGGATCAACGGCAGCGCGTCCTGAAAGCGCTCGTTCACCAGCGGAACCGACTGCAGAGTCTTTTGCGCGATAGTTGACGCCGGTGCCGCCTCGCGTGCTTGCACAATGTCGTTCTGTGCGTTGACGGTGACGTTAGTCTTTAAAGTTTCGATTTCTAAGCGAAAGTCTTCGACGGTCGTTTGATCGGGACGAACTGCGACGCGCCGCGTCTGTGTGGCGAATCCGTTCGCCGTAATCTCGAGCGTGTACAAACCTGGATTCAAATTCGCGAATCTGTATTCGCCGTCATCGTTCGTCGTTGCCGAAACCGAATCCGAACCCGCGACCACATTCGTCAATTTCACGACTGCTCCGTTGACGTTCTGAGGCTCACCGCTCGCGCCCATGGTCGTGACCGTGCCGCGCAAGGTGCCGCCGTCGGCAGCCGCTATTACCGGCGTGGCCAAAAGCAACAGCGATAAGAAAAGCGAAATGAAAGTCGGGATGTGCTTCGCGGGGGTCATTTGGTTGATTGACGTTAGGTCAGTGATAGCAAGTCGAGTCAGGGTCTTCTAAAACGAGCTTGGCTGTTGGGCTTATTGATGCACGTTTTCGACTTTAGGTGGTACGGAGCCCGACAATATAGACGATTGACTCGTATTGATAGTCGTAAATATTGGAATAGATTCATGGGGAGCAGGCGGTTTCATAAATCTAAAAACGCCAGGATGGTAGGCTCGGTTACGGCTTTGCTGATGCGATGGCTCTTTAGGGTCGGCTGTCAGAGCCGGTCGACCTCTTCACATGAATCTTGAGATCCATGAGAGGCGGCGAGTTGTCAGGCAACTGGCCGCGTCGCCCGGCCTGCCCTCCATGTTTGTCCTGAAGAAAAAACTCGACATCTTTGTCAGCGTCAATCGTTCCGACTAAACCGGTCTGGTTCAGTCTCTTGACGCTTTCATGGAAAAGCTCATCATCAAATATATCGCCATCTCTGAGCAGCAAATCGTGCGATAAGAGGTCTATTAATTTCTGTTCAGTGCCGACAAGCTTTATCGATCGAATTCGGAATTGATCGGCTTCATCGATCGTGATCTGGAAATCGACGACGCCCTCGGTTGCTCCTTCTTTCGCATGAAAGACAGGGTTGACGTCCGCCGTGTACTGAATGTAGCCGAATTTAGCGTAGCGCGTTTTAAGCGTTTCAAATAATCCTTTACTGATAAGTTCGCCGTTCGCGATGTCGGCGGTGCGCAGTCCGATGGTCTTAAGGATTTCCTCAGTTGAAAAAAGCCGCGCGCCATCGATCGTCACTTCGCCGATCCGATAGAGCGGGCCTTCACTAATGGTGAGCACCAAACACGGACCCGCTGCTGTCTCTTTGATCTCATTCTTCGTTGCTCTCGCCTGAAGGTAACCACGAGATTTCATGAACTGGTCCAATAGGTGAATGCCATAATCAAGTTGATCTGAATTGTACGTGGCGCCCTCTTCCGCCCATTCGTCCAGCCGATCGTTGACTACTGAGAGTAACTCCGTCTGTGAAAAAATCTTATTTCCCTCGACCTCGAGGACTGGCCGCTTTTCCGTTGTTTGCTGTGCGCTTACGCTGATGACCGCGCCCAACAAAACGGCCAGCGTGAAAAATATTTTGATGAGTGGATTTGGGAAGCGAAGCTCTCGGAACATTGGGTACCTCCTTTGTGAGAACTCTAAGCGAACGGTACGCTCCACCGTGGGTGGTGTCAATGATTTGCCGAACGGTCCCCGACGACTACTGTGAAAGCGCTCCACGAACGACAGTTAATGAATAAGGCGGGAGATTCAGATCCATGAGGCGCGCTGCTGATTCGAGCACCGTATGCGACGGATCGTCCGCGCGCAACGGGTAAGGATTTTTCATCGATCCGCCGAGCGCGTACTGCCTTTCCGAGTATTGATACACGTCGAGTGGCCCTGCGAGTTTCCCGTTGTTTTGAAACGAGAGGTTGAGATTGAATGATTGCTTGGGATCTTTATTGATCAGTAGCAGCGACCAAAGTCCGTCAGGCCGCTTCACCGCGTAGCCGGTCACGAGATCGTTTTGATCAGCGTCCTTCGCGTCCGAACTCGCCGCGTACATCTCGTGAAGTTCGTCTCCCGGTTTCAGCCACTCCTGCGTCAGCAAGCGGGAGGCAAAGTACGTGGCGAACTTGTATTCGATCCGCCCATCGTCGTTCATCGAAAACAGCATGTTGTTGCCGGCGGTGCAAGCCCTCTCCTCGAGCACCACGTCGGGCGCGTAGCCGTAGAGATACGCCTCGTCGCCGCCCAGCGCCTGAAATTCGCCAACTATATCTGCATGATACAACGCGCCTTCGATATCTATTCGCGGCTATTGAAGGAGAACATCATCGTCATCGGCACTGGGATCGATGATGCCGTCGCGAATCTTGCGATCGCGCAGATCCTGTTTCTGGCGGCCGAGGATCCGTC
>CBFHBI010000326.1:0-4461 GCA_965653755.1 uncultured Blastocatellia bacterium | reverse complement strand
CCGGCGCTTGATGCTGCGGCGAACCTCGGGAAAGACGGAATCGAGACGACCGTGGTGAACGCTCGCTTTGTCAAACCGCTCGATAGCGCCTTGTTGCTCGCACTCGCGCGGACCAAACGTCTGATTGTAACCGTCGAAGAGGCTTATCTCGCCGGCGGCTTCGGCGCCGCAGTGCTCGAGCTGCTTGAAGAGAACGGCCTGCAGGATCGGGTGCGCGTGGTACGCATGGGCGTCCCGGATCGGATCGTCACACATGGCGATCCGAAACTGCTGCTCGCCAAATATGGCTTGGACGCCGACGGAATTTACACGCGCGTAAAGGAATCCGTCGAGGTTCTCGACGACCGGCGCGCGCAGCATCAAAAGCTGAGTGCGTGACAATTCTTGTCACCTCTGTTCTGATCGAAAAAAGAATATTGACCTCGCCCCTGTGCCGTGGCATCATGCGCCGCGAGGCAGACACAAAAGACTCTCTCCGATTTGCCCGGCCCCGTTTTATCCTCGAATAAGAACCTAAACCCGACAGGATCGATTGGATCGCAGATCGAAAATCGAAAGCCGCGATTTCAGATTTGAAATTTGAAATCTGAAATTTGAGCTTCTGAGATCCAAGAAGATTCTTTTCAGCATCAGCTCGCGCGGTGCGGCGCGAGGGAAGGGTAGCCTCCAATGAAGCAATTCTTTTTTGAGCGAGAGTGCGTCCATCGGGATAAGGGCCGCGATGGTGAAACCTACAACGGCATATTTTTTATTCAGGCAATACAACGACTCCAGGCTGAGGCGGCGATGAAAATTGCCGGCAAAGTGGCGCCTTTTTATTGGGTGGATGCGCCGCGCGTGCTCGTATGGTTATGCCGGGAATGTTCGTCTGAACTCGGCATCGGTGAAGCGCCGCGGGCAATTCTGCAGGGTGCAAGGCGATAGTCGGAAGCCCGACCGTGAGGGAGGGCCACTTGGATGAAAGAGGCCCTCGTTAACAGTCGGGCTTCTGACACGCCCACTTAGTGCGCTACATTTCTCTCCATGCAGCGCGAACGCATCGATAAGCTTCTGGTCGACCGGGGCTTGGCTGATTCGCGCACAAAGGCCCAGGCGCTCGTGATGGCCGGCTCTGTCTTAGTCGATGAGCAGCTTGTCATTAAGTCTTCCGAAAAATTTCCGCTCGGGGCACACATCAGAGTCAAACAACGAAGCGAGGCCGGACGATACGTCAGCCGTGGTGGTCTGAAGCTCGAGGCCGCGCTGCGCGAATTTCAAATCGACGTGAGCGGATTAGTCTGCCTCGACGTCGGAGCGTCGACTGGTGGATTCACCGACTGTTTGTTGCAGCACGGCGCGCGACAGATCGTCGCCGTCGATGTCGGCCACAATCAGATCGATTGGAAGTTGCGCAACGATCCGCGAGTTGAGCTGCGCGAAGGCGTCAATGCGCGATACTTTTCGGTTTCAGATTTCGATCAGCGCTTCGATCTAGTCACGATCGACGTCGCTTTCATCTCAGTCACAAAAATTTTGCCCGCCGTCGTTCCGCTGTTGAGTAATACAGGCCGCATCCTTACGCTCATCAAACCACAATTCGAGGTAGGCAAAGGCGAAGTCGGCAAAGGCGGCGTTGTCAAAGAACCGGCGCAGCACGAGCGCGCGATCTCGACGGTCAATGCGGAAGCCGAGTCGCTTGGCTTGAAAGTTCTTGGCGTGATCACATCGCCGATTACCGGCGCTGAAGGGAACGTCGAGTTCTTGTCTTTGTATAAACAGCGATGGACTCGACATCTTTGACGAAAGCGAATCACAATTTGGCAGCATCACTCCAAATGTCGCGCAAGATTCTTGTGGCCACGTGCTGGCCTTGAACGATCAATGACACTTACCGTGGCTACCTGCCGCAAAAATCACGTACAAATCATTTGCCGTAAGGGGGTTCTTGAAGATCTCCAGTTCGTCCAGGGCCCCCTTGAAGTAGTTCGGTCCATAGAGCGGACCGCGCCGGCCAATATTGAGCTTCGCAGTATTGAGAAATCCGGTTCCCCGCGGCAGGCTCAAAACTGTCTGGCCATCGACATACAGAAAGCCTCCACCCAAACCGCGGCACATCGGTAAACTGACCGCGACGAAGTGCCATTTATTGTCGGCTATGTTTATGTAATTTGGTCCGGCGGCTGGTGCGACGTAATTTGTGCCATTCATCTGAAAGCCGAGCCGGCCCTGAGAAATGAACAGACTGTAGCCGTTTGGATGCGTGAGATTGACCCGTTTGTCAAGAATCGTTCTTAATCCGGAGTTTGCTCCTAGCTGTGTCGCCGGCAAATTGGTTTTCAACCACAAGTCGATGGTCATCGAGTCAGCGACATCCAAAACGCAAGTGCCAAAATTGATCTCCGGGTCGTCAGCAACCTCGACGTAATTATTAACCCCGTCGAAAGAGAGCGCACCCGCCACGATTCCAGATGTTGGAGTTGGACCGTTTACGTACGAACCAGCGTTGTTCACGAATCCGCTGATGTCCTGCGCGGTTGTGCCGGTGGTCTCATCGAAAGTCCACCAATCGGCCGGGCTGGCTGGCGGTACCACACACTGACCGGGAGAGCAATTCGCGATCACTGTGAGCGTCCGGGTCATCGAACAACCAGTTGCCGGATCCGTGGCTGTCAACTGGATCGTTCCCGGCAGAATATTCCAGACCACATCGACACTGACACCGTTACTCGGCCCGGAGATCGTTCCGCCCGTTGCGATCCAGGTATAGGTCAGGCCTGGTTGGGCGTTAACCGAGTAGTTGTAGAAAGGAGGATTTCCGCTCGCCAGACAGACCTGATTCGGTCCAAGGATTGTGGTACTTGAAGTCGGCAAGCCTATCGTAATGGCGTGACTCACCACAATCGAGCCATTCAAGGTCAAAGTGACTGTGTAGGTACCGTTAGCCGCGTAAGTGTGCGTCGGGTTCTGCAAATTGGAAGTCGTCGAATCTCCAAAGTTCCAGGCGTACGATGTTGCGCACGAAGGAGCGCTGAAGCTTACAGTCGAGCAGGAAGAAATCACGGAAGAAAAATCCGGAGGGATTTGAGCTGGAGGCAAGGCGTCAATCATGTTTGGAAAATCAATTCTGGCGGAGCGGCCTTGGAAAGAGGGTCCGTAGTAGCTAAATCCGCACGCATTGGGATTCAATAAGGAACTGCGGGCGTTGGGAAAATTAATCACGGAGGCAAAACTGTTGCCCCAACCGGATACATAGATTTTGTTATCTGGCGCCAACTGAAGAGAGACAAAATCATAACCACTAACAATGTTACTGGCGACGATCATTCCGGTCGTGCCGGGATTCGCGGCGGTGATGTCATACTGGTAAATCGCCTGGTTAGTGGAGGGAAACGCGAGATTACCAGCCGTGTAAAGCAACTTTGAATCAGGACTAAACGAGCAACCATAGGTGCCGGAGGGAATGGTGCTGCGCAGTGTAATCATTCCTGTCGCGCGGTCGAAGTTATAGAGTGCAGATTTTGTGTTGCCACTGTTATCGCGGGATGCCGCCGCCAACATCGTGCCGTCCGGAGACGCCTTTAGATTCCCGTACACTCCGTTAAGGGCCACGTTGCTGACCACCGGCGAGCCAACGCCGCTTGCTTTTGCGGAATATGCATAAAACTTCTGCCCGTTGCCGCTGCCTTGATGCACAATCAGCCAATAGTCAGTGCCATTACATTGGGGCAGCGCGGTGATCTGCTCGGAGAGTGTGTCGCCACCGGGCACCGGCACGGGATTATTGATGTTGGTCAGAGTGCCCGGCGGCGTGGTGACATCCACAATCGTGTACCAGAGCTTAGCGGAAATCTGGGCGCCGGGTCCCAAAGTGAATAAATAATAACGATTTGGATTGCCCGGGAACGGGATTGAAATCGATGATTGACTGTTGCTTTGATTGCCAATCAGAGGAGTGCCAACCATTGGTTGATGGTTCTGGTTATAAACATCGACGGCGTTCGAATAGAACAGCAGACTCCCTGATGCGGTGCTTTGAGTAATGCATCCTTCGTTTTGTACGGTCATCGCACTGTTGAGCGCCGCAACCGGAACACCTGTGCTGAAGTTCAACCCCGCCAGGTTGCCGAAATACCAGTTTCCCTGACTGCTATTGATGGGAGCGCAGTTGGTGACGAAAACCTGCTGAGCGCTGGAGACTGAGTTGCCTCCGCTCGTTACAGTCAAAGTGACAGTATAGGTTCCGGCAGCGGCGTATGCGTGAGTCGCTGTAAAATTACCGCTGCTTGTTATCCCGTCTCCAGAGTCCCAGTTGTAGCTGGCGCCTGCCATGTTCACGCCGGTGAAGTTTATCGTCTGATTAGAGCAAGGATTGTAATTGTTGACAGAGTAGCCTGGGTTCAGTCCGCCGCCACATTGGACCCCGGTGTAATTTAGATTCTGAGCGGAAACCAACAACGGCCTCAGCGTATTGAGGGTGGCGAT
>CBFHBI010000325.1:0-4470 GCA_965653755.1 uncultured Blastocatellia bacterium | reverse complement strand
CGATGATTAATCTGGCCAGACCTCAATGAGTTGATCCAGCAGCATAAGAAGTCACTGAACCGAGTACAGCGATCCCGCGCTCGACAAGAAGTAAAGCGATTTGTAGACAACAATAGGGGAAGAAGGAAAACTATTACGGGTTTCAAGAGCCCATTTCTCTTCGCCGGTGTTGGCATCAACAGCGCCAACGAATCCGTCATAATTTCCGAAATAGACCAAGCCTCCCCCGATAACCGGCGGCTTGCACATCCGTTTTGTCTTATATGCCCACTTGAGTTGTCCGTTCGCTCCATCAAGCGCGAAGATGCTGTTATTAACGCCGGAGTAATACACCACCCCGTCAGCCAGAGCGAGTACAGAAGTTGTCTGAGGGAGATTCTTGCCCTTCCATCGCAACTTACCGTCTGCGGCGTTTACCGCAAAGATATTTCCGTCAAGGCTTACGAAGTACACCGTGTCGTTCATAACGGCGGGCGGGCCGGCGCCTTTATCTACTTTGAATTTCCATTTTTCGGTTCCAGCTTCAGCATCCAAGGCTAACAAGTAACTGTCACTTGAACCGCAGTAGAGCGTTTTGTTTGCGATGGCGGGAGAACTTAGGCTGCCGTTCCTTTTATACATCCATTTCTGCTGTCCAGTCTGAGCGTCGAATGCGTAGATTCGTCCGTCAGTTCCAGATTGGTAATCAACACCGGCCTCTGAACTTGTGTAGTAAACTATGCCATTACTAACCGCAGGTCCCACCGCGAAAACCTGGCCCTTTTTTTCGTCAAAGCTCCAAACAACCTGACCGTCATCGATTCTGAGCGCGTAAAACTTCCCGTCATTGGCGCCTGTAAAAACCAGGTCGCCGGCGATGGCTGGCGCCGTGAGACCAAATTTCTTTTCCTTAAAGCTCCATTTAGCCTTACCCGTGCCGGCGTCATGCGCCACAAGATAGCCGTCTTTAAGATAAACGCTAAATAAAATTGTTCCTTTCGCGAATATCGGATCCGTGAAGTTCTGTAGCGTCGGTACCCGCACTGCAAAAGTCGGATTCCCCGGAACGCCAATGACTTGACCGGTCGTGATGTAAGAATCTTGGATAACAAACAGGCCCTCGGTTTTCCAAAGCATGGATTGGGGTTTTTGAATTGCGGGCGATTCGTACATACGATCGCGCGTCAGATGCACCCCAGTCATCGTTCCGTCTGAACTCAACACGCTTGTTTGAGCGCTCTTCAGTTGCGGTTGACCCGTCCCCAAATTCCCGGGATACAAAGCGGAAATCAGAAAAACAAAAAGGCAGAATCTTATCCAGTGAGAGAATTGATTTATCTTAGGCAGCTTGCGCATTGAAATCGCCTCATAGGCTCGGGTCTTTGCCGCGCGAGATTCTACTGCGATTTGGCCTGGCCGCATAGAGGCCCCCTATTCGCGTTCCCCTCGTCGCTGGAGCTGGTCAAGGCGATCTATAAATCCATCAAGTTAGAGAGGTCACTGGCTTCGACTTCTAACGATTGACGACGTTCGCATAGGTCTTCACGCACTGCCAGCCGTGGTGACGTTTGATCCACACGTCCATAAAGAGGTACCGAGTCGTATAAGTTTGTCCTTGTCTTTTGCCGGTGACCGTGTCAACTCCCGTAACCACTGCCGCTTTGCCATAGACTTGCACTTTGAGATCGCTGCTCAGCGCTGATTCAATTAGATCGTTGGGCCGCGATTTAAATGACGCCAGGTATTCAGTCTTCTGCAATCCGCCAACGAATTCGAACTCATCGGCCAAAAGGCCATCGAGAGTCGCCGGATCATTCTTCACGAAAGCCTCATCCCATCTGTGCACGAGTTGTTTTAGTTGTGCCGCCTGTGTCGGTTCGTCGCCAACGGTCCGCGCCAAAACCGCCGAAGCGCATGCAACCAACAGCACTACGCTGACGCATGATTGCACTTTGCTGTTTTTCATATCGCTCCTTACGCTTGCCAGTAATTGACGGTATTATCGTCATCGCCTGACTCGGATGAAAGTTTTAGAAACAGATCGATTGATTCTCCGCTATCTGTCGCCGGACGACGCGGCGTTTGTGCTCGAATTGCTGAACGATCCGTCGTTCCTCCGCTACATCGGCGATAAGCAAGTCCGGAATCTCGAAGACGCGCGCCGTTACATCAGCGAAGGGCCGATGAAAAGTTACGCGACTTATGGATTTGGTTTGAATCTGGTGGAATTGAAGTCTGATCGAACGCCGAGCGGAATTTGCGGCGTGTTGAAGCGAGATACGCTCACCGAACCCGACATTGGTTTCGCGTTTCTGCCCGCTTTTTGGAACAGAGGGTATGCCTTCGAATCAGCCGTGGCCGTGATGGATCACGCGCGCAGCGTCCTAGGCCTGCAGCGAATTCTCGCGATCACGACTCCAGACAATGAACCATCGGCGCGGCTGCTGAACAAAATTGGCTTGCGTTTCGATCGAATGATCAAGTTGGCCGCGGACTCGCCTGAAGTTAGACTGTTTACCACAGAGCAGCAGAATGAACACGGCCGTCCTCAGGAATCTCTACAGTCACATGGAGTGGGCTGACGCGCAGGTCTGGCGCGCGGTGCTTGCATGCGACGGCGCTAGACAGGACCAGCAACTTCGCGACCTGTTCTATCATTTGCATCTGGTGCAGCGCGCGTTTCTGCACGCGTGGCGCGGCGAGCCGCGCGCCAGCTATCCAAAATTCACCGACCTGGATTCACTGTTAGATTGGGCACGCAGTTATTACACTGAAATTTCCCCGCGTCTGGAGGCGATGGCGGATGAAGAATTGATGAGACCGATGGATCTGCCGTGGGTTGAAATCGTCGAACGCGAACTGGGACGCGCGCCTCAGCAACTCAGTATCGGCGAGACGATCATGCAGGCGCCGCTGCACAGTCTCTATCATCGCGGACAGATCAACGCGCGGCTCCGAGTCGTTGGCGGTGAACCTCCGCGCGTCGATTACGTCATTTGGGCGTGGTCGGGCCGGCCGGCGGCGGATTGGAGCTGGGTTAAGAGATGACAAGCATTGAAAATGGTGAGGAGCTGAACCCGAGCAAGCCTCGGCAGACTTTTTCGCTAAGCGATATAGCCAACGAGTTAGCAATGAGCAAACAATTCGCGGTCATTGAAGCATTTCGCGCGCTGCACCAGTCCGGCTGTTTTGTCTTGCCGAATCCATGGGATGCCGGCTCCGCAATTTATCTCGAGCAACTCGGTTTCAAAGCCCTGGCGACCACCTCCGCTGGAGTCGCGTTTGCGAAAGGCTTGCCTGACGGGCCGGCGTACGTGACTCGCGACATGATGCTCGAACATTTTCGCGAAGTTGCCGCCGCAACTAACTTGCCGGTCAATGCGGATTTTCAAAATGGTTATGCGGATTCACCCGAAGCTGTCGCCGCAAATGTAAAGCTATGCGTGGCGACGGGCGTCGCCGGAATATCGATTGAAGACTCAACCGGCCGTGCCGGCAGCGTGCCGCTTTACGATTTCAAATTGGCCGTCAAACGGATCGAAGCGGCCCGCGCGGCGATCGATTCAATGCCGGCGATCTCGCCTGACGGCCGCCAGGCGACTGTCCTGCTGGTGGCGCGCTGTGAGGCCTGGCTGGTCGATGATCCAGTGCCGTTTCGCACGTCGCTCAACCGTCTGGTCGCGTTCGCCGGCGCAGGAGCCGATTGTTTGTACGCGCCGGGTGTAACTGATCCGAACGATATCGCCGAACTGGTTGCGGCGGTGGCGCCGAAACCATTGAATGTTCTGGTCTCTTCGAATAACTGCGATATGACCGTTGCGCAACTCGCCGATCTCGGCGTGCGGCGAATTTCCGTCGGCGGCGTGTTGGCGCGTGCCGCCTGGGCCGGTTTCATCCAGGCGGCGAAAGAGATTCACGAACAGGGTTCATTTAAATCATTCGCAAATGCGACGCCGTTTGCTGAGCTGACCGATCTGTTTCTTAAACGTAATTGAGTGCCGGTTGTACCTGTAGGGGCAGGGCTAGTCCCTGCCCGGTGCCGAACGGCGGGCAGGGACAAGCCCTGCCCCTACAGAAGCGAATCGGCGGTCCCAATGATCGTTCGCGGCGTCAGCAGCACTTGCAGAGTTTGATGGCGTCGAAACGGAAATTCAATTGCGTCCGCGCTCGAATTTCAAGCGCCGGTTCTTTTGATCGAACGTGAGCGCGAATTCGCGCAGCACCTTGAATCCGACGTTCGTGTCGGAGAGCGCCGGAAACTGGACTGTCGGGCGCGGGAACTCAAGCGAGCCGATGCGAATGCTGTTCTTGAGTTGCACTTGCTTCAGGTCGATCCGATTCGTAACTGAGCGCGCGCTGCCAACTTTCACCGGAGTCGAGAGTATTTCAAGTTGTTGCACAATCTCTTCAGGCAGAATAAAACCCGCGACGAAATTCCCCGTGTCAACGTGGGCGCGCATACGGATCTTGCCAATCGCCAGATCGATTACC
>CBFHBI010000324.1:0-4474 GCA_965653755.1 uncultured Blastocatellia bacterium | reverse complement strand
CGGCATCAGACTGTCCGCTTTGGCGCGGCGCAGCGACGCGAGATGCTTGCTCAACCTGTCAACCACGCCGTCGAGTGCTTTGTACGGATCGGACTCTCGTTCATAACTGCGTCCCTGCATAACGATCGCGTTGCGGGTTTCGGCCTTGAGTTGATCGATAAAAATCTTCGCCAGCGTTGATTTGCCCATGCCCGAATTACCGTGCAGATAAACGGACACGGTCTGTCCTTCACGCGTGGCGCTAAACGCGTCGTGTAATCCTGCGACCTGACGCTCGCGACCGATGAACGAACTCTCCGCGACCAGCGGCATCGTGCGACGAACGCCGAGCGCCCGGAGAATCTCGCGGCTGCTCGGTCGCGCTTCGGGATCGCGCTGCAGCAACTTCAGGCACAGTTCGTTGAGATCGCGCGGCACGTTTGGACTAAGCTCGCGTGGCTGAATCGGATCGCGCGTCTGCTTGCGCAGCATCACTTCGAAGAATTTTCCGCGGAATGGCAGACGGCCCGTCAAGGCCTGATAGAGCATGACGCCGACGCTGTACCAATCACTGGCTTTCGAAAGAGCCGTCTGCGCACCCTGCTCGGGCGACATGGAATCGGGCGTGCCGGCGAGCAGCGTTTCGTGCAGTTCGGGGTTGATGTCTTCCACCAATCCGAAATCGAGAATCACCACGCGGCCTTCGTCGGTCACCAGCACGTTTGACGGCTTGATGTCGCGATGAATCTTGCCCATTTCATGCAGACGATTCACTCCCTCGGCTAGTTGACGCAGGGCCGCGCGCAAACGGTTTTCATCGATCGGAAAGTTCGCCGCCGCCGACTCGCAATCAGTTGGCGGATGTTCGTCGAGTGAGATGTGCGAACTGTCGAAGATTTCCGTGACGGCCTCCGAATCTGAAGACCGCGCGGAAGCTTCGCGCGGGGCCGGTAACGTATCGTCCGCGTCCGCGGCCGCGCCGACGGTTTCCGGGCGCACGTAATTGATGAACGTCACCCCCTTCACCAATTCCATCGTGAAGAACCAATCTTCACCGTGGGACATGAGTTCATACAGCGTGACGAGATTTGGATGTGAAACGTCGGCCAGTGTGCGGAACTCGCGCTTGAAACGATAGATGTGGGCCGCTTCGGCGCGCGTTAAAGTTTTCAGCGCCACGATGCGATCGGTTTGCCGATCGTGCGCTTCATAAACGACGCCCATGCCGCCCGTGCCCAAACGGCGGCGCAAAGTGAAGCGGGACGTGCCGACGAATTCTCTGGCGGGCTTGACCACGCGGGGAACCTCAAATTGCTGGAAAGACCACGAATCTGTTGACAGATGCGCAATTGTGCCTTACATGAATTGCGCAATCAAATTTTGTCATAAGGCATGAGGGTCAAATGGATTGGCGCGTGTTCTTAACGACGTTCGGAGTTATTTTTCTGGCAGAGATGGGCGACAAGACTCAGATCGCCGCGATGACGATGGCCGCGGAGAAGAAGCGGCCCTGGGAAGTTTTCATCGCGGCGTCATTAGCGCTGGCCGCAGTTTCGGCCATCGGTGTGAGTGTGGGCAGCGTGCTCAGCCAATACTTGCCAATCGAATGGATAAAAAGAATCGCCGGCGCGGCGTTCATAATCATTGGCGTGCTGGTTTTGATCGGAAAGTTTTAAAGGCTTCTCCCTCTCCCATTGGGAGAGGGCCGGGGTGAGGGCTTTAGCGACAGATAGTTTTTGTTTCTAATTTATATTCGTCGCTAGGCCCTCACCCTAACCCTCTCCCAGAGGGAGAGGGAATACAAACAATGCCGCAGACGAGACACACTGAACGTCATTTCACCGCCGGCGAGACGGTTCGCGACATCGTCATTGGCATGTCTGATGGACTGACTGTGCCGTTCGCACTGGCAGCGGGTTTGACCGGCGCAATCAACAGCGCGGGCATTATCGTGACCGCCGGGCTCGCGGAAATTGCTGCCGGTTCAATCGCGATGGGACTCGGCGGTTATCTCGCGGCCAAGAGCGACGCGGAGCATTACGCCAAAGAGCGCGAACGCGAGAAGCGCGAAGTCAAAGAGATTCCCGAAGAAGAGATGCGCGAGGTGGCCCAGGTCTTTCATTCCTATGGCCTGACTTATGCCGAAAGCGCACCGATCGTCGCGGCGCTCGCAAAGCATCCTCAGAAGTGGGTCGATTTCATGATGCGCTTCGAACTGGGCCTGGAGAAGCCGGATCCGAAACGCGCACGTGTCAGCGCACTCACGATCGCATTGTCGTACGTTGCTGGCGGATTGATACCACTTGCGCCGTACATCGCCGCGACTTACGTTCATCGCGTCAGCATAATCGCCGCGCTGTTATGGTCCGTCGGCCTGACGCTACTGGCGTTGTTTGTCTTTGGCTTCATCAAAGGACGCTTCACCGGAACGCGCCCAGTACGCAGCGCCTTGCAGACGGCGCTGATTGGCAGTCTGGCCGCCGGCGCGGCTTTCTTGATCGCGCGGGCGATTTCTTAAACGAAACCGAATCCGCAGATTGCGCAGCTTTCGCAGATGAAGAGGATGGCGATAACGCTTGGCTAAATCGGCGTAATCTGCGTAATCTGCGGATTGTTATCTCTCTTCGTATGAACCTCCACGTCGGCACCAGCGGCTACAGCTACAAGGAATGGAAAGGCAACTTCTATCCGGAGGATCTGCCGGCGAAAGAGATGCTGTCGTATTACTCGCGGCGACTGCCGGCGGTTGAAATCAATAACACCTTCTATCGCCTGCCGCAGGCGTCGATGATTGAGAATTGGAAGGAACAGGTGCCGCCGGAATTTCGCTTTTCAATCAAAGCCACTCAGCGCATCACGCACATCAAACGGCTTAACAATTGCGCCGATGAAACGAAGTATCTAATCGAGACTGCGTCGTTACTTGGCGAGCGTCTGGGGGTCGTACTGTTTCAGCTGCCGCCGAATTCAAAGAAAGACGTCGAGCGGCTGAAAAACTTTCTCGCGTTGCTGCCTAGCGACCAGCGCGCCGCATTCGAGTTCCGTCACGAAAGCTGGTTCGATGACGAAACGCTGGGAGTCTTGCGCGCAAAGAACTGCGCGCTGGTCGTTTCCGATACCGATGAGCAGCCGCTCGACAAAATTATCAGCACCGCGTCGTGGGGTTACCTGCGTCTGCGGCGAACGAATTACGAGCAGAACGATCTGATTGAATGGATGAAGCGAGTCGAAAGTCAGAAATGGGACGACGCCTTCGTCTTTTTCAAGCATGAAGACGAGGGCGTCGGTCCGAAATTAGCAGCGAAGTTTTTGGAATTAAGAAGTGCTTGATGATTACTGAAGACCCGCGGATTAATAACGCCTGCGAGACTGATTCACTGACGACAGACTTCGTCTCGCCGAGCCGCACCATCGGTAATTGAGATCGTTTTTCAGTCACGACACCAGCCTTTACGGATCCGGTCCGACTTTCACCTTCAAGCCCGCGCCAAGTCGATAATTATTTTGATGCGTGCTGTTGAAGAAAGTCGGAATGTAATCTGCCTGAATCGCACGCACGTCAAAGCGGCTGTTAAGACGTATATCGACGCCACCGCCAAACGCCATCGCAAAAGCTGTGTCCGAAGCTGAAGCGATCTCGCCGTCTGAGGCGAGGACGTAATTAACGTGCATGTGTTCGAAGCCGGCCATGCCTTCTGCGAAGGGGTTAAAGCGTCCCAAGCGGAAGTTATAACGTGGCCCAAACATCAGGTCGTAACGCGAAGCCTTCGCTTTGAGTTGCCCAAGACTGGTTGTGTAGGGCGTTTTGTCATAGACGCCGGTAAAGTTGGTAACCAGACCCCAGTGCCTACTGAAGTTCTGATTAAACTCACCTGTGAACCCGTGATAGTTCTGGTCGCGCCGACTCAAACCAACGGCTAAATCACCCTGGAAAATACCGACGGTCCGGGGTGGATCCACAGCTCGTTCGTAGGCGTAGCCGCCGTAGAACTCGTAGCGCCTCGGGTCCTCTGTTTGCCCCAAAACCGCGGGCGCAGAGATGACCGCTAGCAGGAACAAGAGAAACAATTTCATGAGAGGCAATACCCTCCTTGTCAGTAACCGGTACTAAATTTTCGGGGTTTACAGCTACATTCATACTACGAATGGAGAAAAATTCCCAGATTTTTCGCGCAATTATTTGTTTAGTCCATGTGTGGGCCCAAGTCGGCGTGGCCCGAGGCATCTAACCCGGAGCGAAACTGTCGTCCAATATGCAGCGCCTGAAGCAAACCTTTCTTTGTGGCCCGCTAATTTTGGCGATCAGCACTCTGGCCCTGGGCCAGGCGTCTGAAGCGCAGCAAGAGGCCCAACGACTCGTGCGGGTGGCGCAGATAGCCGAACAGGACGGCCGCCAGGAGGATGCGATCAAAGCCTACGAGACGATTGCCATCGTGGCGAAGAGTTCGCCGAACATTGCGGGGGATGCAATGCTGCGCGCAGGCAGGATTTATAT
>CBFHBI010000323.1:0-4479 GCA_965653755.1 uncultured Blastocatellia bacterium | reverse complement strand
CGCGTTCCGCCCGTGCCCACATCTATGCCCAACAATTTCATCTGCAGTGCAAATTCAAAATCATCGCGCACAGTTGAGAATTGCTTCAGCCGAGACGTCGATGTCGGCTTCAGTTGTTGACCAATTCGAGATTGAAATGCGCATGGCGTGCATGCCGTGCCAGTTTGTTCCGCCCAACCAACACGTGCCGTCTGCCTGCACTCGGCGAATCACTTCGGCAGTGTACTTGTCGTCATCGCCGCCTTCAGGATCTGCGAATCGTACCAGCACCTGATTGAGCACGACCTCGTTCAGGATTGTTACTCCAGAGCTTTGTGACAGACGTTCAGCCATTCTTCGCGCCAGCCGGCAACAATGATTTATTAAATCCGTAATTCCCTCGCGACCCAGCGATCGCACAGCGGCGTAACCGGTGAATCCGCGCGCGCGCCGCGACGCTTCCGGCACCCAGTTACAATTGTCGCGCTCGGCACGGCCAGCAGTGACGTAGTATGCCGCATTCAAAGACATCGCCGCCTGATGCGTTGCGGCATCGCGAATAAAAACGACGCCGCAGTCATAAGGAACGTTCAGCCACTTGTGACAATCGGTCGAGACGGAGTCGGCCAGTTCGATCCCTTTGATTAAAGATCGATGCGCCGGCGAGACCGTGGCCCAAAGTCCGATGGCTCCATCGACATGCAGCCAACTGGCGCGGCCGCGAAGCTGCCCAACGATTTCCGCAATCGGATCGAACGAGCCGGTGTTAACGTTACCGGCCTGCGCGCAAACCAGAACCGGCGTTTCAATCTCGCTGAGAACGACACCGAGTTGATCAGATCGCATGCGTCCCTGCTCGTCGCTCGGCACTGTGACGATGCGTTCGCTGCCCAGCCCCAGCATTTGCAGTGAAGCGAGCGCAGAGATGTGCGATTCGGCGCTGCTCAACACGGTTATCGGCGGCGCGCCCAGCAGACCTTGCTTCTCAACATCCCACCCCAGTTTTTGAAATAATGCGTGACGCCCGGCGGCGAGACCCGTGAAATTTGCCATCGTGCCGCCGGTAGTGAAACCGGCGCTTGACTCCGGCGCCAGACCAAACAAATCGATGAGCCACGCGCCCGCGACCTGCTCCGCAGCGGCCGCCAGCGGCGAATGCGCATAGAAGGCGCCGTTTTGATCCCACGTGGACGTCAGCCAATCAGCCGCTAACGCCGCCGGCAGCGAGCCCCCAACAACAAATCCGAAGTATCGCGGTCCCGCCGACGCGACTATTGCTCGATCTGCAAGCCGGGCGAGCTGCGTAATGATCTCGGCCGGCTGGTCACCATTAGACGACAGGCCATGACCCCGCACGGCGCCGAGCAACTCCTCAAAATTAATTTCATGGGCCACCGGCCGATCGGCCACACCGTCGAGAAACCTATTCGCCAGTTCAGACGTAAGTGTCAGCAACGTTGCCCGAGCCGTATCGGCTTCTTTGAGATTGTCTTTGGCGGCGTCCGCTTTCATTCATTAACCTTTCTAACATTTTGAAGGAGCGTTTCGATGAGGCTGGTCCGATTACTTTTCGCACTCCCGCTCATACTTCCGGTGATCAAGAGCGACGGCACTGTAAAGCGATGGACACCCGAACAGCCAACGTTCCTGATTTACAAATACCAGCACATCGTCGGCAAAGAGATCGATCAATGCGCAGACGAGATTTCAGGCCGGAATTGCCAATCTCATTTTCAACTCGACTTCACTGGTTCGTCGATCGCTCTGGAGGCTGAGATTCACACGACTCGTTCGTTCGAACCAATCTCTTATTCGGCGAAAGGTCAAAACTCGACCCGGTCGTTTGTTGACCTGCAAGTCAGCATCACCGGCCGTCAAGCCACCATCATCGAAAGCGGCAAGACACGTCAGGTAACACTGCCGCAGAGCTTCTTCACACTGCAACAGGACGTTCCCGTAGTGACGCAGGAATTGCTTTTTAACTATTGGCAGGCACACGGCCAGCCGCCGGCGATCTCTTTACTCCCGGCGGGCGAAGTTCACATTCGAAAGCGCGGAACAAATCAATTTGCGGCGAACCAGTCATTGACGCGCTACACGGCGCGTGGCGTTACTTGGGGCACTGAAACTGTCTGGCTCAATCAACAAAATGAGATCGCGGCCATCGTCGGCGGCGACGCTGAAGAGGATCGCGTCGAGTTCGTACGTCCGGCGTACGAGGCTTCTCTGAAAGAATTTGTCAGACAAGCCGCAGCCGACGCCGTCGCGGATAGCGAGGCGGCAGCGAAACAGTTGCGACTGATCGCGAACGGCACTTTCGCACTCACACACGCAACCATAATCGATCCTAAAAACGGATCGACTCAGCGCGACGCAACCATGTTCATCCGCAACGGCAAGATCGCGGCAATCGGTCCCGACGTGCGAGTGCCGCGCGGTGTTCAGTTGTTGAATGCGACCGGCAAGTTCATTCTGCCCGGCCTCTGGGACACTCATGCGCATTTCGAGCAGTGGGAATGGGGGCCTGCCTTTCTCGCCTGCGGCATCACGAGCGTGCGCGACGTCGGCAACGAAATTGAGTTCCTGATTCCGCTGCGAAATTCGCTGAACGCCGGTGAAGCGCTTGGCCCACGAATGTATGCAGCCGGTTTGATCGATTCCGATCCGGGTTCTCTCACGAGTGAACACGCTGAAGATGCTGAGCGAGCGCGCGACATTGTGCGCCGCTATCACGAACTCGGCTATCAGGAGATGAAAATCTATCAATCGCTGAAGCCGGACTTGATTCCAGTCGTAACGGCAGAGGCGCATCGTCTGGGCATGAAAGTTACTGGACACATTCCGACCGGCACCGACGCGTTGACCGGAGTACGCAACGGCATGGACATGATTAATCACATCAGTTTTGTCACGCGCGTGATGCGGCCGGCGGGCGCAACTACGGTCACCGCGGATTCAGCCGAAGCGAAAGCAGCCATCGATCTGTTTTTGCGCAATCACACTATTGTCGAACCGACTCTGGCCCGCAGCGAATTCAACGTGCATCCAAAACGGAAACCGTTCAGAGACTTCGAGCCCTCGGTGACTCGCCTGCCACCGGAACTCGCCGTGATTCTGAACAACGCCGGCATTGATCAATCACGCGAAGACCGCGCCGCCATCGCGTTTCAAACCGCCCTCGACACCACGCGGATTCTGAATGAAGCCGGTGTGCCGCTGCTTGCGGGCAGCGATCAGGTTGTGCCCGGCTCGAGCCTCCATCGTGAGCTGGAGCTTTTGGTGCGGGCTGGGCTGACTCCACTGGCAGCAATTCGTGCAGCAACCGTACTGCCGACTAAGGTTCTGGGAATCACCGACAGCGGCTCAATCGAAATGGGAAAGCGAGCTGACCTGTTGGTGCTTGATGCGAATCCGTTGGACGACATATCAAACGTTCGTCGCGTTCGTTGGTCCATCATCGGCGGCAAGGTGCTTGATCCATCCTCATTATGGCGACTGGTCGATATCAAACCCCAGAGCCCGAACTAAACAAAAAAGGGCAAGACATTTCTGCCTTGCCCGGAAAAATTTATTGAAAGAAATCGAGGACTACGGAACATTTAGCAGATTTCGCTGGTTGCCGGAGAATTTGTTATTTGAGTTTTTGACATCTCCCGGTTGATAGAGCAAAAGACCACCCGAAACATATTGCCAGCCCGGAGGATTCTGCCCTCCTGGATTCGGACCGACGCCGGCAGTGCCAGTATAAAAATTATCCGAAATCGTGTTGCCCCTAACGATCCCGCTTGCTCCAAACCCAAACTGAATGCCGTTCTGCGCAATAAAGTCAACGGGGCCCAAACCCTTGACGGTGTTGCCAGTCACGGTTACGTTCGTACCGCCGCAGTTGACTGTGATGCCGCCCTTCTGATACCGCGAGATCGTGTTGCTATCAATGGTGCCAGTCGTACTTTGGCCTGGGTCGCAGTCGCTAGTGGTGTCGGTTACAGTCGCATAATAGACGGCGACGCCATGCTGCGTGCCATTGAAGAATGGTTCTCCGATATCGTGAATTTGGCTGTCGGTGATTGTAACGTGGCCTTCACGATTAACCACGCCAAAGTAGTTGGAGCCGAAGATGTTCGCGTTGTCGATCGACCCGGTCACGCCGGGACCGTAGTAAACGCCAATGTTGCAGCCGCCAGCATTCACTGATCCACTTACGGTGCCGCTCGGATTAACCAACGCCGCCGTCATGTTAATGCTATCGCGAAAGAACCCTGTCGGTGTACATCCCACCGGCATGGCTTTGCTGCGGGGCGATGAGATGAAAAGTGTCGCGGTCAATAAACCACCCGCGATGACACTGAGAAAAAGAATTCGCTTCATATGATCCTCCTACTAGTTGTTGAAGAAAAGAGGCGGTCGCCCTAGGCTGACCGCCTTTCAGTTGTTAGCAACTACTCTCCCGCATTCAAATACTGAGAGGGATTTGCGGTGAAATGGCTCATGGACCAGACG
>CBFHBI010000322.1:0-4487 GCA_965653755.1 uncultured Blastocatellia bacterium | reverse complement strand
CTGCTGATTTTCAAACACGGCAAACTGATCGATCAGATTGTCGGGGTGCAACCGAAACCAGCTATCGCCGCACGGCTCGCACAACATCTGTAACGTCGCGTGGCACTTGACGATGCATTCTTTCTTTTGTTAGTTATGCCCCGATTTAAAGTCCCAACAGTCCAAGGAACCCCATGTCACTCAATCACCTGCTGTTAATGCTGCTCCTGTTAGGTCAGACGAGCCAAGTAGCCGATCCGATCCATACGGTCTATGACAGCTATTGGAAGTGGACCGAGATAAAGACGAACTGGTTATATGTCTTGAATGATCCCGATCAGTTCCTGCAATTGAAGCTGATTGCTCGTTTCAATGGCAAGCAAATGCCGAAGACAGGACCAACGGCGCTGCAAATCGAGATAATCTCTAATGCCTCCACTTATAAATACAGCTCGCGGCCTCCACTCGTTGCCGTGGCCGATGGTGTTGAGTTGCAGATTGGTAAGATGGAGCCCAGTCCCGAGCTTGAACTGCTGGGCATGTTCAAGGGTGGCAGACAAGCAGGCCAGTCAGGTATAAACCAAATTAGTCCGGTTCCTCTAACCGCGGCGGTACTCTCCCGTCACAAGTTGCAGGAGCTATCGGCAGAATGGCTGGTTACCAACATATCCTGGGAAGACCTAACAGCACTGACGAAGGCATCGCAGATCGATTGGAAACTCGGAGACACGAAGTTCTCGTTCATTGAGATCCAACTAACCAGGCTGAAACAGTTCGTAAAGGCTGTCACTCCGGAAAGCGGCGTGGTTGTGCTCGCAAAGAAAAAGTCCGAGGAAGCAGTGACCGACAAACTCACTCACACCGATACTCCGTCCGACGCGAACAACACAGGGTTGAAGGAAACACTCGATTGGCTGAAAAAGAATATTGCCAAATATGCCGTGGGAGTGTCGGCCGAGGGAGGAGCCGAAGCGTTATCGCTGACCAATTTTGACGGCTGCAAAATAGGATACGAAGTGATTCCCCAAGGTCCTTACAACGTCGCGAGGATGATTCAGCAGTATTCCGTAAATCTGAAGGATCTTGAACCCAACGCAGTCGAGATAAACAAATCTGACGATCGTTTTTGGCTGCACTTCGCGACGCGCGATCAGCAGCAATCGATCAAGTTAGATTACCGTGACAGCAAGACCCGTGAACGGCTCTCTTCGGAATCGCGCCCTCTCAGTTCAGGCCAGTTCGAACTCAAGCCTAATGACATCGCTCCTGAATTGAAAGAAGCGTTTAGGCACGCTATAAAGCTGTGCCAGTAAGACCTTCACTACTCGCCTGCCTGGCGACTGGTCCTGGAGCATTTCGCGAAGTACTCAGCTTGATAAGGTTACGTCTCCCGCCGGACACTAACCCCCAACCTACGATTGATAGTTCGGTGGCCGATTCGGTACGTTCTCAATTAAGGGTGCGAAGATTATTCCCGGCGGTTAGCAAGATGCTTCGCCCAGCCCGACAACGTACTTTATCGAGTCCGACTCAACTCAAACCTGTCGCTTCTCGGACTCGCGCTTCAAGTGGTTCAGGCTGGCCAGTCGAGCAGGAACAAAGGATCTGTACGCTCCCGCTTACGGAGATCATTATGCTTAACGATACAACCAAACATCGCGCGTTTCCGGCGCATGCAAAACCGAAATCCTCCCGAAAGTTGACCGGGTGGAAAGGAAAGTCGAGGTTTACGGAATTTTTGATCGACACAAACATTTTTCCGTTGGTGCTTATCGGCAAGGGCGTCAAGTCTTTTGGGTGGCCGGCAGTGGCCGCGTTCATCTTCGGCGCCCTGAGTGTCTATGGTTATGCCATCGTGGTGGGCCCTTTGCCCTTTGCGCTAACAGATCACCCGAAGACGGTGCGATTGAGCGGGGTGGTGCGAAACGCTAATTCGACACCTGTTACCGACAGATTTTGGGTGGGAGCTTTGGCTAACCAACTGGTCGGGCCTATACAGAGTCCAGACGGCTCATTCGTGTTGGACGTACCCGCGAGTGACAGCTATACCTTGGCGGCCGGAACGAATCTGGAATCACTCGGCTTCTACAGCGGTATGCTCGTTCTGAAGGACGATAAAGGATTGCGATTGCAATCCTCTCTGCCCTTGCCGATGCCGACACCGGCCTCAGCCGCAGAAATGCCCGCCACACCGTCGGCACCTACAAAACCGAAAACTGATCTCGCGCGGACCTTCGACCGCCAATGAAAGGAGAGTTTATGAAGTTAGCATTAAGTCTGATGCTGGTTTTGGTTTTAGTGATCGCGGCGCTCGCGCAGAGCTCGAGCGAGCTTTCAGGCTATGTCCGATACGGCGACAATTCACCGGTCAACGGTGCAGTCCTGAGCATCGGCAATTTCAACGTTGCCACCGATGGGAATGGGTACTACAAGATTTCTTACCTGCGGCCGGGAGTGAAGGTGGTAGCAGTTTCGCCCCCCAACAAAGATACGCGAACTTTCCGAGTCGTGGTGAACGACAGTCCGACGCAACAAAATTTCAAAGTCGACTGGTGATCATCCTATCTCAACGGTTCGGCAACGTTGCCCACTGGAGGTTGATCGGGACTATTCCCCTCGCCCTTGATTCAACTGCGCCGGCAGAGGCTTATCGACTTTCGGACGCGTGGGCAGGTCGGCTACCTGCCACATCGTCATGTAGATGGTTCGGGTGACTTTCTCCATCTTGTCGTAATCGATCTTCTGCGCCTCGTCGCCCGCGCGATGATAGTCCTCGTGCACGCCGTCGAAGAAAAAGATGATCGGGATTCCCTTCTTCGCGTAATTGTAATGGTCGCTACGGAAGAAGAACCGAATTGGGTCGTTCGGATCGTCATACTTCACGTCGTAGATCAGCTTCAGGTAAGAATTGTTGACGTCCTGGCTTAACTTGCCGAGTTCGGTGCTCATCATCGTCGACCCAATCACATAGATCGCGTTCGGGCCCGATAAGTCTTTGTTCGCGGGATTCGTATCGCCGTCCTTCTTGCTGCGGCCGATCATGTCGATGTTGAGTTGGGTGACTACGTGGTCGAGCGGGATCGTCGGGAAACTCGTGAAATATTGCGAGCCCCACAGACCTTTCTCTTCACCGCAATGCCACACAAAGAGGACTGAACGCTTGGGCCGCAGCTTTGTGTGCGAGAGCGCTTCCGCCATTCCCAGGAGCGCGGTCGTTCCCGAACCGTCGTCGTCCGCGCCATTGCAAATGGTGTCGGCGCCGATCGCATTGCACTGCCCGCTGCCGGCCACGCCAATGTGATCGTAATGCGCGCCGACTGCCACATACTCATCCTTTAATTTTGGATCGCTGCCTTCCCAAACAGCGACCACGTTTTGCGTTATCGCGGACAGTAACGTCGTCGCGACGCCGACGTTCACAGTCTTTTCAGCGCTCAAATCGAAAGCAGCAACAGGATCGGCAGTCCCCGCGCGGCTGGCGATCGCGGCTAGATCTGATTTCTCGCCGGTGAATAAGGCAGCCGCCATTCTTTGCGAGATGAGGATGTTTGGTAATCCGAAAAATCCCGGCCGAGTCTGAGTTTGAGTTTGGGCCTCGAATTTTTCGACTGACGCCCGGCCAGGCTGCAGCGCGCGTTGGCGTTGCACGTCCCATGGCTGCCCCGTGGCCGGATTAAAGATCGTCAGGATGCCCTTCGCGCCGTGTGTCGTGGCATAAGTCCCGGGACTCACGATCGTGCCGGGCGCCGCCGCCCGCGCATCCGCCTGGGTTACTCCTTGCGGGAAGCCCTGGCCGAACACGACCATGATTTTTCCTTTTACATCGACACCTTTGTAGTCATCGATATTCTTTGATTGCACGATCCAACCACGCCCGACAAAAACCAATGGCCCATTCATCGTGCTGGCCGTGGCGGGCGGAAGAAAATCGTCACCCACGGCAAATTTCTGTCCGTTGATTTCGGCGATGGTCTTCGCCGGATCGATCTGTGGCCGGCGCAAGGCAATCTTCTGAAAAAAAGTTCCATCGTCGCCAGCCGGTTTGAATCCCCAGCGCGTCAGATTCAGCGCAATGAATTTCGCAACCGTGTCCAAGCCACGCGAAGGCGTATCGCGCCCTTCCATTTCATCGGAAGCGATGAACGAAAGATAAGTGCGCAACTGTGCGGCGGAAATTGTGTTGACGCCCCGACTCGCGGCGGCCGCGGCGATGCCGGTTGCTCCTGCATGCGCGGGCTTTCGTTGCGCCAGTGCGACCGGCAGCGAGACAGACAGAGCGACGAGCAGAATTAATGAATAGAGTTTTAGTTGTTTCATGTTGAATAGATCTGCGGACAGGTTGAAATTGAATATACGCGCGGCGCGGTGATTCGGTTACGCGTGAATGGAGCGCGGGCATCCTGCCCGCAAACCGTGCGCCAGCACGCTCAAACTGTTCGCGCTTCGCGCTCATGCGGGCAGAGATGCCCGCGCTCCATTAATTAACTACGCGTGCTGAACTGCGCTGA
>CBFHBI010000321.1:0-4487 GCA_965653755.1 uncultured Blastocatellia bacterium | reverse complement strand
CCTACAACGAGATCTTATTGAAGTCAGCCATTAGCTCAGACCCGGGAGCAAGCCGATGACCACAGATCCGGTGGACCAGCTCGCCACCGCCCTGGACGCCACCGAGCGGGTGATCAGCGCGGCCACCGAAAAGAACCCGTCGTCGTTCGCTTTTGCGCTGCGCTCGAGACCGGTGCGCGTGTCGGTGACGGTAATGTTTGCCCCCGGCACAATCGCGCCGTTTTGATCTTTGACGGTGCCGGAAATTTTTCCGGTGTCCGTCTGCGCGAACGCCGTTGCTGCGATCGCGAACATCAACACAGCAACGGCGATTGGGGTGAGTACAAATCGAACTAACGGTTTCTCACGTAGCATTTCAATTCTCCTTTGTTGGGCGGCGGCTCGGAACCTCGGCATGAAGCACTTGAATAGACTGGTAGCTTTGAGAACTTCAATTCACTTGATGCCGAATGCGTGTGTAAGGAGAAAAACTACAGGAGCGCGATTACCTTCATGTGAACGCGAAGTTAATTTGATGTTAACTGCCGGTCGATTTCAACCCGAAGGGTTGCGCGAAAGTAGCCGGAGGTCGCCGCGCAGCGGAGACCTCCGGTCAAGTCGAGTTATTAACCGCACGCATCTATCACGCTCGTCACATCTTCCGCACAAAACATTTTCCCGGCAGCGCGCGAATCAGTTCGCGCATTTCCAGCGTGAGCAGCGCGGTTGTCAATTGCGTGATTGAAAGCTTTGTGGTTTCGGCGAGCGTATCAATTTGTAAAGGCGTATCGGTCGTCATCAACTTGAAGATGGCGCGCTCGTGTTCATTCAAATCTAATGGCGTGAGTGCGAGTTGATCGACCAGTTCACCTTTCTTCTTTTTCTTCGTTGGCGGTGGCAGAAGTTGCGCTGCGATCTCTTGTGGCAATTCGCTGGCGACGTCTTGCCACTGTTGGACCAGCTTTGCGCCGGCGCCTTTGATCAGATAATTCGTGCCGAAAGAATTGCGCGAAGTGATATTGCCGGGCACCGCGAAGACTTCGCGGTTTTGTTCCATTGCCAGCCGCGCAGTGATAAGCGAGCCGGAATTTTCGGCAGCTTCGACGACGACCACGCCCAGGCTCAAGCCGCTAATCACGCGATTACGATACGGGAAGTTTTCCGAGACAGGCGGAGTGCCCAAGGGGCACTGAGATACGAGCGCGCCTTTTTTTTCCAGAATTTCATTGGCCAGTTTCTTGTGATCGCGCGGGTAGATTTGATCGAGGCCCGTGCCCATCACGCCGACAGTTCTTCCGCCCGCTTCGAGCGCGCCACGATGCGCCGCCGCGTCAATGCCTCGCGCCAAACCGGAAACAATTGTCACTCCGCGTTGGGCCAACTCGCGCGACAACATCAACGCGGCGTTCTGCCCATACGTCGAGCAGCGGCGCGAACCGACAATCGCAACGCACGGGTTTTCCAGACATTCACTCCACGCGCCTTTCACATAAAGGACCACTGGCGGATCATGTGTCTCGCGCAAAAGCGAAGGATAAACTCCGTCGTCGAGCACAAGAATGTCGCCGCCCAGTTTCCGCACCTTTTCAATTTCTTCCTCGGCGCGGTTGTGCAATTCACGATTAGAGATGCTCTCGATTGTTTCGGGCGTCAAACGCAGCAGCGCCAGTTCACGCCGCGGCGCGTCAAAAATTGCTTCAGCCGATCCGAAATGTTCGAGCAGGCGCGCAGTGACACGTGGGCCGACTCCGGGAGTCATGTTGAGAGCAAGCCAGTCCTTCATGGTAAGCAGAGAGCGGTGAGCAAAAGCAGTTCGAACGAAGAATGGAATGGGACCGCTCGATCGCGCAGAGGAAATATCACGGCATTAGAGGAGCGTCAAGTGGTTCGTAACGGGACCCCGAGGAGTCGGGATGGCGAGCCGGCGCAATTAGCGTCTTTGATGTTATTAGGCAGTGTTGTGCAGTTTTCTTTCCCGCCGTTCCATGATCCCACCGCTACCGCTTCGGGGTCTGAGGCGATCGCTCCGGCCTCTGACACCGAAGTTCGACAAAGCAGATCGAAGTCGCTAATCTTGAGGCCCTCATCAAGCACGGACGCAAACTGACAGTGTGCGTCACCTGCGGAGGCGCTTCTGTTCTGGTGCATGGCGCGGTCTTCAAAACCGTAACAGAGACTGCGAGAGCAGGCTCAGGTAGGTTCGTTTCCTACACGCCGCCGCCAACCGACACTTCCGGAGATTCCTGTACAGGCCCACGTCCGTCAGAGGCACGTAGAACACCGCATATCGCACTTACTGTTCCAAAAGCACCCGCAGCCACCCGGATTGTTCGGATCGGAATAACATCCCCACTTACCGCATTGAAGAGTGCAAGCGCAGGAGTTGCACCAACTCTGCATGTTGCATTCGCAATCGGGCAAGTGGTCGTCGTCCTGAGACTTATTGGCGTGGGCGAACTTCGGCAGAGGGTCGGCAGGTTGGCCAAAGATCTCACGGCGCAGGTCAAAGGCGTCCTTGAAAGCGTTTTCACCGGCCGTTCGAAAAACGGAACCCGGACCGCAGGGGTCAGGTACATTACCTTTGAATATGTCAGGACTGGCCAGCGCTATGGCCAACTCCACAACCGCTTTTTGCTCTGGAGTTAGTTCTGGGTGTTTGGCCAGCTCGGTCGCGTAGTGTTTACGCCATAGCGCGCTTTTGCGTTCCGGCGTGAGAGTGCGAAAGAAGTCTTTTCGCTGCTTCACCGTTGCGAGCTGGCTCATGATGATCTCGTCGTCTCCATGTCCTAGCGATCGAGCAACACCGAAACCGGCGGTTACGAGCCCTGCACCAATCACGATCAGCAAAGCAAGTCTAATCCGTGTCATGTCTCGTTCTCCTTCCTGAATGTTGGCTGAATGCTTTCGAGTATTCCAAGCTGGTTCATTTGGAGTCGTTCTGCTGCCTGACCGCCTTCGGCAGCGGCGGCCCGAGTTGCCCAAAGATCTCCTGACCTAATGCACGAGCGTCTTTGAACGCGTCTGCGAGCGCTTTTTCAAAGACTGAACCCGGGCCAGTAACCTCGGGAAATTTACCGGTGAACAGATCAGGACTGGCCATCACTATGGCTAAATCCACTACTGCTTTTTGATCCGCTGTTAGTTCCGGATGTTTAGCCAACTCGGTCGCGTAGTGTTTACGCCATACGGCGCTCTTCCGTTCAGGTGTGAGACCGCGAAAAAACTCCTGACGTTCTTTCAGGGTGCTCATCTGACTGATATTGGTGTAATCGTCATTGGCTTGCCCCCGCGAGACGCTTGTTATTCTGAGCGCTAGGATCACGACGGCGCTGCTAGCTAGAAACACGATGATGCACTTCGTCCATTTCATACCGATTAGTCCCCCTCCTATTCCGAGATTTGGTCCCTTGTTCTCGCTGTTTACCACTGACTATTGGAGCTAGTCAAGGAATTTGCTAAGCGTCCTAAAGAATGGCTCAGTTCCGCACAAGCCACACGGACTTCCATATAACGGATGCGACGGTTGACTAGCCTTAGAATCCCCCGGTAATATCAACTTTCCGAACGAACGTTCGAATGGTTGTTAGAGGCACGGACTTGCGGTCTGTGTGGAATCCGAAGGGGAATCACAACTGAAAGTCTGCGCCACATTCATGATCAATTTCCAAACTTCACCCGATCAATACAAACACTGGAAGCTTTCATTCGAGGGCGCGGTCGCGCGTCTGTCGATGGATGTGCAGGAAGACGAGACGCTCGCCGACGGATACAAGCTCAAGCTTAATTCATACGACTTGGGCGTCGATATCGAACTGGCCGACGCGATTCAACGGATTCGGTTCGAACATCCCGGGGTGCGCGCGGTCGTCATCACGAGTTTGAAGCCGCGCATCTTTTGCGCCGGCGCAAACATTTACATGCTCGGCACGTCGTCGCACGCCTTCAAGGTCAACTTCTGCAAGTTTACGAACGAGACACGCTGTGCCATCGAAGACGATTCGCATCATTCGGGCCGGCGTTACCTTGCGGCGCTGAACGGAACGGCGTCGGGTGGTGGTTATGAATTGGCCATCGCGTGCGACGAAATTTATTTGGTCGATGACGGAAACTCGGCAGTCTCGCTTCCGGAAGTTCCTCTGCTGGGTGTGTTGCCGGGCACCGGCGGCTTAACGCGCCTGGTTGACAAGCGAAAAGTGCGACGCGATCGCGCGGACGTGTTTTCGACGCTGGCTGAAGGATTGAAAGGCAAGCGCGCGAAAGACTGGGGCTTAATCGACGATACGTTTCCGACGAGCAAGTTTCAGGAGGCGATCGATCAACGAGTCGCGCACATTGTTAATTCGCGTAGTGATGATAAGGGTCAAGTCCGCGGAATCAAACTCAACCCGCTAACTGTACGGGCAGGGCTTGTCCCTGCCCGCGTTGATTCGCGTGAACGGGCGGGGACAAGCCCCGCCCCTACAGATCGTGATGACAAATACGTCTCAATAAAGTGTCTTCGCGACAAG
>CBFHBI010000320.1:0-4489 GCA_965653755.1 uncultured Blastocatellia bacterium | reverse complement strand
TGAATCGGTGGGCGAAATTATCGCCGACGGGAAATCCGTTCTCTGCCAAATCGAGGGCTTCGGCCAATACTTGCGCGAAGCTCATCGTGCCCCAACGATCAAGCAGAATGTACCAGGCATCGACGCAACCCGGCACCGTCGCTGACAAAAGCGAATCATCGACGGGAATTTTGCCGCCGCTATGCTCTTTGTACCATTCGATGGTTGCCAGCTTTGGCGCTGTCCCTTCGGCATTGATCGAATAAACTTTTTTTGTCTTCGCATCATAGACGAGCAACGTCGCGTCGGATCCCATGCCATTCATCGGCGCATCGACCAAACCAAGCACTGCCTGGCCCGCGACAATCGCGTCGAAGGCGTTGCCGCCTTTCTCCAAAATGCGTTCCGCCGCGCGCGTGGCTTCGGCTTTCATCGACGCCACGGCGAAGTGCTGACCGCGCACCACGGGGCGCATGGTCCGATTGGTAGCTTCCGGAGTCTCCTGTTCCTGTCCCATAGTTAGTCCCGTCAAAAGAAGAATCATCGCGCCGATGGCGACCGTTTTCAGTGTGCGCATAACAAACTCCTCGTTGGTTTTAAAGTGCAGCCTCAACCATGTCAGCAATGTCGAAGAAATCTTTGGCGTCGATCGCCGCCGCGAAACCCATCTTTGTCGGCCGCGGCAGCGTGCCAATCACTAACATCGATCCGCCTTCGTGCGGAATCACTTTGCAGCACCGTTTGATCTTCAGCGTCAGTCCGCCGGACTGCGACTCGACGCGCGCCAATTCATTACAGCGTTTAATCAAATCACTATTTCCATTCAACCTCGCGGCGACGTTTGCATCACCAGCGAATTTAGATTTGCCGAAGAATTTTGGATCTTCTAAAGCGATTTCGCTGGAGACGGGCTTCGACAATTTGGTCGAGTACATCAATAGCCCAGCGTGCGAACCAACGCCCTGACGATTGATCGATACTTGCAGATTCGCCGGCCGCCTCTGGGCCAAATCAAAATTTAAACGAAACAACGTCTCATCTTTGCCGCCGATTAGCGCGTTGCCGATGTCGCTGAGAAACGATCCGATGGTGGCCGTCCCGGCTTCGCCGCCGTGAACTTGATAGGGGACAGGGGTTGTCGCTTCGATCTCTTCGCGAACTTTTTCTTCCACTTTCTCGCCGATGTAGGCCGGGTCTTGCGACGTGTAAGCAAGATTATTCATTGTCGGGGTCTCCTTGTTTCGTTGCCAGCACCCATTTGAGGAGCGAGTAACTGTTTCGAGTCGGACAGATGCTAACGCCGACAAGGGAAATGAGCAATGTGTCAGAAGCCCGACCGTGAGGGAGGGCTCCGTTATCGAATAGCGCTCGTGCGGCCCTCGAGTTTGTTTAGAGATCGTGCCCTCCCTAACGGTCGGGCTTCTGACACTTAGTCGAACTCGGACTTCGGATATTCTTGATCCGGCCCAATCCGTCCCGCTTCGATCTTCGCGCGCGAATAATTCTCGCCCTTCATCGGCTCACCCGCGATGCGACGCAGCATGGCAATCTGGCCCACGTGCGTCAGGGCATCCGCAATCGGCCCTTGAAACAGACGCTCGCAACTCGCCGATAGTTCAGAATCAGACGCGAGATAATCATCAAAACTTTTCAATGCGGCATGAAAGCGCTCGATCTCTTTACTCCATTCGAGCGGTTCAGAGTTTTTCCATGTCTCGTTGCCTTTCGCGATCGACCAAGCCCAATCAAACAGATCGCCCACGTGTGCGAGAATCTGCGCCGGCGTGCGTGTTGTCTCGGAAGCCTTGAAGGAAGCAAATGAATCGCTGGCGCCTCGGACGGCTTTGCCGCCGCGATAAGCGAGCGTCGCTACCGTGTGTCGCAGCAGGTCACGTTTATGGTCTTGATTGTTCATTGGAGTTATCTACCCGGACATTACAGCACGCGATTGCGCCAGTAATCGGGCGGGCTTCGATCATCTCTTCTTCAGCGGGAGAAAGAAATCGATAGCCAATCATTTCAGCCGCTCGCGCGCCGCTCTCATAACTTCTTCACCGTTCCGAGCCTCGAGTTCACCTTGGCGGTATGCGTCATATCGACGTCGTGCCTCGTCGAGCCACAGTTGCTCGGCATCGGCGTCGGTGGACTGATCAAGTTCTGCGATCAGAGCGTGAGCCAGCGCAGCCTTTTCGGCTGCTGGCAGCGAACTTATTTGCCTCTGAATGTCTTCCAGATTTGAACTCATAGTGACAAAATTATAACAGACTCAGTAAGCATCTTCGCCGTGCCACATCACCGGCAGCGTCTGCAGAATTATTTTTAGATCGAGCAGCAAGGACCAATTCTCGATGTAGTACAAATCCATCCGCACCATTTCATCAAACGGCAGACGGTTGCGTCCGGACACTTGCCAGAGTCCGGTGATGCCGGGCTTCATGTCCAAACGCTTGCGGTGCCACAGTTGATAACTCTCAACTTCATAGGGAATCGGCGGCCGTGGCCCAACGATGCTCATTTCGCCGCGCACGACGTTGAAGAGTTGCGGCAGTTCATCGAGGCTGGTCCGGCGCAATAACTTTCCGATGCGCGTGATGCGCTGATCGGACCGCAGTTTGAAAACGGGGCGGTCTTCGTCTCCTAAATTCGAATCGGGACGGCCACTGATGTAGGCGCGTTGATACTCGCGATGCGTGGCATCGTCGGAACCTACTTGCATCGAGCGAAATTTGTAGAACAGAAAAACGCGGCCGTCCATGCCGACGCGTTCCTGTTTGTAAAAGACGGGACCGCGAGAATCCAACTTGATCAGCAGCGCAATCAGCAGCCAGACCGGCGCCAGCACGGTCAGCGCAATCGCTGCGATCAGTAAGTCAGAGGTGCGCTTGACGATGCGGGCGCCGCTGGAAAGTGGCGAGCGAAACAGCGTGACCATCGGCAGCGATCCGACCTGATCGATCTCGGTCTTGCTCGGCAGGCAATTGAGCAGGGTCGGCGCGATGCGAAATTCGACGCCGCGGCGACGGCCAGTTTGAATCATGACTTCGAAAAGTTTTTCGCCGGGAACGTTTGGATCGGAGATGATGACTTCGTTGGCGCGCGATTCGCGAATCGCATCCGGCAAGCTTTCCAGATTGCCGATGACCGGCACGCCTTCGAAGCTGGCGCCTGCCAAAACGCCGGAACGTTCGTTGTCGACAATGCCGATTACGCGATAGCCAAGTTCGGGACGCGCCCGCATCTCCCGAATGCAAACGGCCGCTTCCGCGCCACGCCCGACGATCAGAGTGGGAATGAGATTGATGCCGCGGCGACGAATCATTATTTGTCCGCTGCGAAAGAGCGTGCGCGCGAGGCTCACGCTGGCGCACACAAAGACAAAATCCAGGACAAAAATTCCGCGCGAATAGGAGAACGTGCGAAACGCCACGCCGCCGCGATACATAAAAGCGGCCGCGACAATCAGCAGCGAGCTGATGGCCGTCGCTTTGAAAACGCGGGCGATGTCGTCCACGAACGAGAATTCACCGCGCACGCGGTAAAGATCGTAATAACGAAGCAGGAGCAAACGAATCGGGATGACCAACGGCAACAGCACGGCGTAAGGAGCGAAGTCGTGGCTCCAGCTGAGCGCGCCTCCTGCCGCGCGATGAATGATCGATTGATAGTGCCTGACATAAAACGCGGCGATAAAGCAGAGGAGCGACAAGGTCGCGTCGCCGATCACCAGCGCCAGCTTCACGACCGACACAAACAAACGCGGCGCGCGCGCCGGGACGCGCACGGCGCTGGCTGAGGTGAAATCGTTGACGAAAGTTTCGGCGTTAATTCCAACTAATGGCTTGGCCGTTTGATGTGCGGAAGGGCGTGCCCTTCCGACGCGTCAGGTCGGAATCATGGGCCTCTGCCCTTGGCGCTGCGAGGCAGAGCCTCGCCGGAAAGTTTGCGGTTGTGCCGGAAGGCCAAAGGCCTTCCTCACATCGGGCGGCAAAGCCGCTGCGACTAATCCAGGATCAATCTGACGATTTCGCCGCGCACACCTTTTGCCCTTCTCACCTTTAGTTCTGATTTCTTTTTCACGTTAACGGTTTCGATTTGCGCGCGCGAACTGATTCGTTGCAGCCGCCCTTCCTCACTCAGTCCTTCGTCTATTGCGGCCCATTTGCCCGCATAAACACTGATCGCGGGCACGCCCAGCGCGGCAGCTTCGCGGTTCATGGTGCCGCCGGCGCTGACCACCAAGTCAGACGCCGCGATCAAGTTCGCGCCATCGAGCGCTTCAGTTGGCATGACCACGTTCGCCAGCTTGCGCTGCACATAATGTGCTCGTTGCGCGTCAGAACGCGGCAGCAGAATTATTCTGGTTCCGGTTTGCGTATTCAGATGCGCAATCAAATCGTCAAACAACTCGTTCTCAAATCTGTGATACAGCGCCTCGCGTGCGGGCGGCCGCGCGACAACCAGGACATCATCGCTCGCGACATTCAATTTGTGCAATGTTTCGGCGAAGGCC
>CBFHBI010000319.1:0-4492 GCA_965653755.1 uncultured Blastocatellia bacterium | reverse complement strand
GTTTGCTGCCGTGTACTGCGTTTCAAGAGTCTCTGAAATTATCTTCGAACACGATCGTCACGCATGCGAACCTGGTTAAGCGCGTCGTCTTCCCGCTTGAAACATTGCCCGTCTCATTGTCGCTCGCAGCCATGGTGAATCAGTTGGCAGGCACGTTGGTATTGATTGCGGCTGCGCTCGTGTTGAGAAGAGAAGTTCACCCCACGATAATCTATCTGCCGCTGCTTTTGATTCCGCAGTTGCTGGCGACCGCCGGCGGGGCCTGGCTGATCGCGTCCCTGGGCGTCTTCGTGCGCGATATAGTTCAGGGTATCGGTTTGCTTTTGATGGCTTGGATGTATTTGACGCCCATCATTTATCCGGAATCGATCGTGCCCGCAAATTACAAGCGCCTAATCAATCTCAATCCGTTCACTCTTTTGGTGCGGAACTACCGCCGCATAATCCTCGATGGACTCGCGCCTGATTGGCAAGGTCTGGCCTATTTCCTCTGTTTCAGCTTGCTCACATTTCTGTTCGGATACTGGTGGTTTGCCCGCACGCGAAAGAGTTTTGCCGACGTAATTTAGCGAAATCGCCCAATATTCAGAGCGTCTTGCGTAAGTTAGTCAACGCAAAACACCGTTGACAGTCGAGTCGGAGCGTGTTAGTTTTGAAAGTGCCGCTCGGCTCCGCAGCGGTAGAGAACTGAGCCCGTCAGTCCTCCTTGGGCGATTAACAATCGTCATTGCCATAAATTTCATTCCGCGAATCGCCAAACATGCCGTTGGAAAAGGTAAAGACTCTGCGTGCCGCTGAGAAATACCTGGAAATGGGTAAGATCTCGGCCGCGATTAAAGAATACTGTAAGGTCGTCGAAAAGGATCCCGCTGACTTCACCACGCTGAATACTCTTGGGGATCTACACGTCCGTGTGGGCAATCGCCCTTTGGCGATCTCTTGTTTTCGACGCATCGCCGAACACTATCGCGCGCAGGACTTTACGCTTAAAGCGATCGCGATGTTTAAGAAGATCGATCGGCTGCAGCCGAACGACATCGAGATCGCGACGAACTTGGCTGAGCTGTACGCGCAGCAGGAGTTGATCGTCGAAGCGCGCGCGCACTACCTGGTGGTCGCAAATGCTCACGCCAAATCTGGCGCGACGCGAGCGGGCCTCGAAATACTATCGAAGATCGCCGACCTCGATCCGCAGAATTCAGAGATTCGCCTCAAGCTGGCCGAGAGTTATCTGAAAGAAGAAATGACCAGCGAGGCGGCTGCCGCTTTCACCGAAGCCGGAAACAACTTGTACTCACGTGGGGCTCTTGACGAGGCACTCGATGCTTTCAGGAGATCGCTGGACATTCAGCCCGACGATGAGTCGACCTTGAATGGGTTCTTATCAGCGCACACAGCGCGCGGCACTGCTGATGAGGCGGCCGAATTAATCAAGCGCGAGTCGGAATTAAAACCCGAGAAGACTGAATTGATCTCGCTTCTGGCGACGGCCTACATTCAGGCAGAAGATCCGGAACAGGCTGAGACAGCGACCGCGTCGTTAGTTGAGAAAGAACCTGCAGCCTATCTGCGCTTTCTTGAAGTGGCGCGCTTGTATCTGTCAATGGACCGGCTGGACGCGGCAGTTGATTTGGTTGCGCGTACGTCTGAACGGATGTTAGCCGAGCGCGAAGATAAGCAGTTGCTTGATCTCGTCAACGAATTTCTCACGCGCGATGCCGATCATGTCCAGGCGCTTCGGTTGTTGGTTCGCGTCCATTGGTGGCAACGCGATGTAGAGAATCTCAGGGTGGCGTTGGATCGTTTAGCTGAAGCCGCTCAGGCTGCTGGACTCACGGATGATGAGCGCTACGCTTTGACTCAATTGACACGTTTGGCTCCCGAGCACTCACCTTATGCAGAGCGTCTCAAATTTCTCGGTGGCGCAATGACCGAAGCCGCGGCGGAGGCGTTACCGGAATTTGAAATCGCAGGCGAACCTGCAGACGAAGCATCATAAAACGGTCAGTTCGCAATCTAAACCGAAGCAGAAATTCACGATGAAGGCGTATTTGAATGCAACTCAGTAGCGGAGCCGGGCTAGGTCTCCGACCAAAGATACAGAGACCGCGATATCGAGCGCGGCTTTAGCTTTGAAACCGTGGTCGCGGAAGAGTTGGCGCAACAACCCGCGGACGAAGCTTCGGAAGACGACGAACGCAAGGCGGCCATGCGCACTCAGGAATTGGAGAGCGTCGATTTTTACATTGCGCAGGGTTATTCGGACATTGCGATCGACACACTCAACCTGCTGGAGAAACAGTTCGGGACACATCCCGAGATTGATTTACGTCGGCGACAACTCGAGCAGGCCGATAGCATGCCGGCGATGATGGTTGAGAATGAATTACCGATTGCTCACGAGCCCGAACCCGTCGCAGAATTCTCATTTGTGCCGGACAACATCGGCTCTGTGCCCGCGAACGATCACCCGCCGGCGCCCAATAAATCACAGCAGGTCGCCGTTATCGACTCGGGTTTAGCGGAAGTTTTCGAAGAGTATCGTGTTTCTGCGGAAGCTGAGACTAACGGCAACGGCGATTACGAGACTCACTACAACCTCGGCCTGGCGTATCAAGAAATGGATTTGTTCGAAGAAGCGCTGGAGGAATTTCAGACTGCCGTGGGACTAGTCTCGCCGGATGACGGTACGCCGCGCTACTTGCAATGCTGCAACCTCCTGGGCCATTGCTTCCTGAAGAAGGGAGTGCCGCAGCTTGCGGTCAAATGGTTCAATAAGGGTTTGAATGCGCCCAACACGTCCGACGACGAGAGACAGGCGTTGCGCTTCGACCTGGCGGCCGCATATGAGCAGGCCGGCGATCTGAGTCAGGCGAAAAATCTTTTCACAGAAATTTACGGAGTGAATGTTTCTTATCGAGGCGTTAATGAAAGATTGAAAGCGCTCGAATCGCGCATGTAAGCACCCAGGCCGACCGTTTTTGTGACCATAAAGCTGATCAAGCCGCGGCTTTGTGGTATTTTTGTTTTTAAGGACCTGCTGAATGTCGTCGCGACTGACTGTAATCTTTTTCATCATTCTTTGTCTCGAGATTGGGCTAGTGCTGACCTTTCTGCCGTGGTGGCCGCACGGGTTTTGGGGCTTAAGTGATTGGGGCAACAATTATCTTCTGCTCGCTGCCTCACGCAAAGTAGGCTTTGGCGTGCAACGCGTCGTTGCTTCGGGCTGGATACGCGGCGCGGTTTCGGGCCTGGGGATTCTTAACTTGGGAATGGGCCTGTGGGAGATCATCAATTTCCGGGCGACCGTGCGGGCCCTGGACGAAGGGCGGCCTTATGTGAAAAGCTCGCCGCAGAATCAAGCTCCATCCGCAAATGCCGCTCAACCAATCACGACCGATCCTTTATCTGATTACCCGCGGCGCAACCACTGAACGGACGACAGCGAAGGCTGCGGAATTTAATCAAATCCTCAATCAGGTGTCGGCCGCTGTGCGCGCGGGCATCGATCTAATCCAAATCAGAGAGAAAGAATTAACTGCCCGCGTGCTTTTTGAGTTGGTATCGGAAGCCGGCAAACTCACGCGCGGATCGAAGACGCGTCTGCTCGTCAACGATCGCGCAGATATCGCCGCGGGCGCACAGGCTGATGGTGTTCATTTGACTACGCGTTCGCTTGACGCAGCGACGATCAGAAGAGTTTTCGGCGAGAAAGTTTTGATTGGCGCCTCGACACATTCTTTAGCCGAAGCGCGCACTGCGCGCGACGATGGCGCCGACTTCATAGTTTTCGGACCAGTGTTTGAGACTGAATCAAAACTTAAGTATGGTCCGGCGAAGGGCTTGCACGAGTTGTCTCTGATTGTCGACGACTTGCCCAATTTTCCGGTATTGGCCTTAGGTGGAATTACTACGGCAAATGCGGCGGAGTGTATCGCCGCGGGCGCGGAGGGAATTGCCGGCATCAGCATGTTCGACAATCCCGCGAATTTCGATAATCTATGCCACACGATTCGCACGGCGAAAGGACCAGTCGCGCATGAAAAATAAGTTTACGAGTCGCGGGCGTTGGCGTGACAAGCTGGAGAAGGCGCAGCAGCCGAAGGTGGTGCAGATTCCGGCAAAGATGTCGCGGTTCGGGCAAGGCACGATGCTGATTCCGACGCCGATGCTGGTCGATGAACTGATTCGCAAGGTGCCCAAAGGAAAACTGATCACCGGCAGCGAACTGCGACGAAAACTCGCGGCAGATTTCGCGACCGACGTGACCTGTCCGCTGACCACCGGAATCTTCGTGCGCATTGCGGCCGAAGCTGCGGAAGAAGACCGCGTGAACGGCAAGCGCCGCCTGACGCCTTACTGGCGGCTCATCAAAGATGACGGCAGCCTGAATCCGAAATATCCCGGCGGCGTCGAATTACAAGCGCGCAACCTGCGCGCCGAAGGATTCGCCGTCACGCGCCACGATAAGAAACCGACGGTGAAGGAATTT
>CBFHBI010000318.1:0-4495 GCA_965653755.1 uncultured Blastocatellia bacterium | reverse complement strand
GAAGTGATTCAAGTCAGAACCCGGAGCCGTAGCGACGGGATCATCTGATAAAGCCAAACTTTACAATCCTTAACAACCTCACCGATCAAATCCGCTTGCAGCGCGTAAAATCTGGAACATGCGCGCAGGCAACATCGTCTAACGATCTGTGCGTCAAAGACCCGAAATTTCGAATTCATTAATCGTTAACGTTTGCGCGCGCAGTACCGTCTGATAACCAAGCGGAATTGGCTTGATGACAACAAAGCGATTCGTCCCGCTCGGATGGCTGCTTTGCTTCAGCATCGCTGTAGCGGCGCAGTCTGCTTCGGCACCGGCGCCTTCAGGTTCGGCCTCACCGAAAGTCACTAATGCATCAAAGCACGCCATCTCTCTCCCGCCGGAGAAGGCCAATCCAGTTACCATTCCGCGCTTCGAACACGCGCCGGTGATTGACGGCAAGCTGGATGATGAGGTCTGGAAACACGCGGCGGTGTTCAAAGATTTCTATCAGATCCGTCCCGGCGACAACATCGCGCCTTCGAAACCAACCGAAGTCTTCATCGGCTACGATTCAAAGAAGCTTTACCTTGGGTTTCATTGCTTCGACGACGAGCGCGACAAGGTGCGCGCCACCGTCGCAAAACGCGATGAGGTTTTTGGCGACGATAACGTTCGCGTCTTCCTGGACACCTTTAACGATCAGCGGCGCGCGTACGTCATCGGTTGGAACCCATTAGGTATTCAGCAGGATGGAATCATGACGGAAGGATCGGGCACCGACTTTAGCGTGGACATCGTCATGGAATCGAAAGGAGTGCTGACCGACGACGGGTGGACCGTGGAAGTCGCGATTCCTTTCAAGTCACTGCGTTATGAGGCAGGCAAGGGCAAGCTTTGGGGATTTAGCGTCATACGAAACTTTTTTCGTTTCAACGACGAGCAGGATTCCTGGATGCCGATCTCGCGCGACATCTCCAGTAACCTCGCGCAAGAGGGACACATTACGGGGCTCGAGGGAATTTCCACTGAGCATACTTTGGAAGTTATTCCCAGCCTTACTCTCTCAGAGACAGGTAAGCGTGTGGCCACGCTCTCCTCGGCGCAACTCGCCGCTAATCCCGCGTTGATCGATCCGGGTCGCATGCTCAATGAGCCGATCAAACATGACTTGGGAGTGACAGTGAAATATGGGCTCACTCCGACCGTGACTCTCGATGCCACCATCAATCCCGACTTCGCCCAGGTGGAAGCGGACCAGACAGTCGTGACCGCGAACCAGCGGTTTCCGATTTTCTTTGAAGAGAAACGCCCGTTCTTTCTGGAGGGCATCGATATCTTTCAAACGCGTCTGCAGGTCGTGCACACGCGCGCGATCGTCGATCCGGACGTGGCCGTAAAGCTAACCGGCAAGCGCGGGCGCAATACTTTCGGCGTCCTGCTGGCCAGCGATAACGCACCGGGAAATTTTGTCGGCGACGAACGCACCGACCCGGTCAACCTTCGGTTCCTGGATAAGAATGCTTACATCGGAGTCCTCCGCGTTAAGCATGACGTCGGCAAACAGTCGAGCATCGGCTTGATTGCCACGAGTTACAACTTCATCGAGAAGCACAATCAACTCGCGGGCATCGACGGGCGGTTTCAAATCGACAAGCAGACCACCTTCAACTTTCAGGTTGTCGGCACCACCTCGCGTGGCTGCTTTACGGACCCAAGCGCGAATCTCTACACACCGACGATCGCAATGCCGTGCTTCAACAACGGCACAACGCGAGATTTCTATCGCACTGGTAACGGGTTCGGCTACGAGTTCTCGTACGGCCGCGATGGCCGTCATTATTTCTATGGCGTCAACGGGAACGGGCGGACGCGCGATTACCGGGCTGACGTTGGATTTACTCGCCGCATCGATTACAACAACGAGGGAGTTTATTTTGGATACAACTCTGAGCCGAAACCAAAGGCCACGCTGATCAGTTGGCGTTACAACGTTAATGCCGACATTGGTTTTGATTGGGAAGGTCGCAGTCATGACAACGGCCAGGAAGCGCAAGTCCAATTTAGCTTTCAGAAAAATACTTTCTTCGGCACCGGAATTTCTTTTGATTACGGACGTTTGTTCGAAGAAGAGTTTGGCGCGAAGCGCACGGCGACGCAGCTTGGCGCGTTTGCCGGACCGCCGGAACGTTCGAAGCACAGCATCGGTCCTTATTTTTTCGGAGGGACTAATCCGAACAAGAAATATTCGGCGTTTCTTTTCGTCAGCGAAAACACGAGGTCGTTTGATTATGATTTCGGCGCGGAACCGAAGTTTGCGCGCGCGAGTCCGTCATACCTCGCCGCTCAGCAGGCGACGCTGGCCGGTAAATGCAACATCGATCCGCAGCCGGTTGTTTGTCTCGCTTTGCAGGATCCGGGTCCGGGCCACGAGTTCAATGCCGAATTCAACGTTTCATATCAGCCGACGACGGCGTTGAAAATGGGGCTTAGCTACAACAAGGACCGTCTGGTTCGCAACGACACTCATCTGTATGCGTTTGACGACAATATCTATTCATTTCGCGCAACCTATCAGTTCACGCGGTTCATCTTTGCCCGCGCGCGGATTGATTACGACACGTTGTCGTCAAACGCGCGCGGCCAGTTCCTGTTCGGCTACACGCCGAATCCGGGCACCGCTTTTTATGTCGGCTACAACGATGACCTCACCTACAACGGCAACAGTCCATTCACCGGACAATTGGAGCCGGGCTTCCATCGCAACGGCCGCACGTTCTTCATTAAAATGTCTTACCTCTTCCGCAAGAGCTTCGGCGGTAAATGAGTCTGCATCGACCGCGGGTCAGTACCATCCGCGTGAGCGGATGGTATCAAGCGATGCATTCACGGCAACCACGTGATCCCATTTGCTTACGCAAATGGTACTGACGCACTTGTGACTCGCTCGACAAGTTTTGAGCCTATTGTGCGTGCATGGAAAAACCAGCACCTACAGATTATCCAATCGAGGAAATCATCCGGCGCCGTTGGAGTCCACGCGCCTTTTCCGATCGAGCCGTCGAGCCTGAGAAGCTCAGGAGCCTTTTCGAAGCCGCGCGTTGGGCGCCGTCGTCGTTCAACGAACAACCTTGGTCCTACCTCATCGCGACCAAAGACAAACCCAACGAGTACGCGCAGATGTTGAGCTGCCTGATGGAGAAGAACCAGCAGTGGGCGCAGCTTGCGCCAGTGTTGGGTGTGTCGATTGCGAAATTGAATTTCGACAAGACGGGCAAACCGAACCGGCATGCATTTCACGATGTCGGTTTGGCAACGGGAACGATGTTGGTCCAAGCGACGGCGCTAGGTTTGTTCGTTCATCAGATGGCTGGATTTTCTGTCGATAAAGTGAGAGAGACCTACGCGGTGCCTGAAGGATTTGAACCCGTCGCTGCGATCGCGATTGGCTATCCCGCGGATCCCGACGCGCTGCCCGAAGCATTTCGTGAACAGGAAGTTGGCCCACGCAAACGCAAGCCGGCTAGTGAATTTGTTTTCGCGGGGAAGTGGGGAGAAGTATGGCGGCCTGTGTCAGAAGCCCGACCGTAAGGGAAGGCAACGTGTGCACCATGCCCGTCTGAACAATCGTGCTTCTGACGCGAGCTGCCCTCCCTAACGGTCGGGCTTCTGACACTCCATCGCTGCCACGATGAACGCCTGCACTTCGTCACGAAAAGGTTTTGGCATCGAGGCGGGCCAGTTGTTTCGATCGGCGTACATCTTGTTCAGCCCTTCCTGAATCTCCGGGTTGCCGCCGGTGAAGCCCTTGACCAGTTCTGACCAGCGCACGGCCAGCGATTGCGCCTTCTCGCTCGCTGGATTTTCTTTCGCCGCCACGGCGGCTTCGACTTCCTTGATCAGTTTGGGCCACTCCTGTTGCGCCTGCTCGATCACTTCGCGCGGAACCGTTGCCGCGCGTTTCTCGATCTCACGCTGCGCTTCTTCCGAATAGTACTTCTTAGTCCAATCCATGTTGCTCTGCATATTGATCACCTCGATTATCTTCGTGAACATTTCCAAACCTGCCGCGCCGTTCGTCGCCACGACATGCTCGGCTCGTTGAATCGCCCTGACGGCTTGTTGCAAACGTTTGCGCTTCTCTTCGATCGCTTCGCGCTGCCGGCGTAACGTTGTCGCGAGGTCGCCCCCGCCGGTTCGGAGAATGTCCTTGATTTGATTGAGCGAGAAGCCGATGAATTTCAGCGCCACGATTTGTTCGAGCTTGGCCACGTCCGACTCGCGATAAAGCCGGTAGCCGGATTGCGAATAGCGGCTCGGCTTTAATAAACCCAGTCGGTCGTAATGATGCAGCGCCCGCACAGTCACGCCGGTCAAGCGCGCAAATTCACGGGCCTTGCACAATTTCTCGTCGCGTTCAGTCATCGGAAATCTCTTCACGAAGTCAGGCTAAACTCTGTCGCAGCGTCAGAGTCAAACAGTTTAGTATGGAATGCGCCGGCAGAGCGCAGCGCCG
>CBFHBI010000317.1:0-4508 GCA_965653755.1 uncultured Blastocatellia bacterium | reverse complement strand
GGCGCTGGCGGCGGCGGCGGCTCATGCGGCGTCGAAACATTTGTCTTATAAGGATCGAAACCGCTGCTCGCGGCGGGCGCCGCCGGCGGGAGTTCACGCGAAATGAATTTCGTTACTTCGTCATCGAGATTCGCCGAATCGATCCGCATGGTTTCGTCCTGCGCAGTAGCATCGACCAGCGGGGTGCCGTCTTTAGTGCAAAACTTCTGCTTATCGTTCGCGTAGGTGCGACTACACTTTGGACATTGCCTCATTTTGATTTCTCGACGTGTCAGGAGGTCGCTTTGGCGCGCGCCTCGGCAAGTTTCGTTTGCAGCCTGGTGTTGTTCGGATCGAGTTGCAGACCGCGCGAGTAAGCGCGCACAGCATCCTTCGGGCGACCCGCCTTCATGTAGCCATCGCCGACTCCGGCAAAGCCGAACGTGCCGGCCAAATCTCTACGCTCCGCGTCCGACGCGAGATCGACCGACTGATCGTAAGTGCGGTACGCGTCGTCGTAACGCTCCAAAGCGAGATAGCATCGTCCGAGTATCTGGCGCGCCGCAATCATTTTCGGACTCGCAGCGATCGCTTCTTTCAAAACCGGATCGGCGTCTGAGTATTTGCCCGTCGCGGATAAAAAGCGTCCCATCAAAAACAGCGCCCCGGGATTGCGCGGATCCATCGCCAGGGCCTTGCGCAGCACCGGTTCAGATTCGATATAACCCGTCTCGGCCTGCATATTCTGGGCAATCATCACCAGCGTCGGTGCGTCCTTCGCTTGATCGATCGCTTTGTCGTAAATCGGCTGCGCTTCGGTGTCGCGATGTTGTCGCTTCAGGAAACGCGCCAGGTGCACTTGCGCGATTAGCAGATTCGGATCGAGTTCTATCGCGTGACGAAACTTTGCTTCCGTGTCCTGCGTGAGAATGCCGCGCGCGACCATGGCCACACCGAGCCGATCGAAAGCGACGGCGTCAGACGGCCGCAACTGAGTTGCGCGCGTCGCGTAGTACTCGGCGTCCGACAAACGTTTCGCGTTGGCCGCGCCCGCACGCGGTTGGACCAGCACATAACTGAGGGCCGTCAGCACGTCTGGGTTGATTGCCGCAAACTGATAAGCCTTGCGATAAGCGTCTTCCGCGTCATCCCACCTCTGCTGATCCAAAAACAGATTACCGAGTCCATAAAATGCCCGCGCATCCATCGGCTTCAACTTGATCGCTTCGCGATACGACGTTTCCGCCGCGGCGAACTTCCGCGCGTCGCGCGAATCATTTCCATCCGAAAGTGCGTCTTGATATTTCTCTTCCAGTTCCGCCGCAGTCATCGTGGGACGCGGAGGTCTCTTTGGACCGCTGCTGCGTTTGGCTTCCGGGTTCTTGGGGCGAAAAATTCCAGCGCCGCCGACGAGGTCGCCGCCGGTCTCCTGCGCGTGCGCGACTGCGCCGCCAACAATCAGGCACAAGCAAATGAACGCCCATCGGGGGACGCGCGCATTTATTTGTTCGAACATCTATTCCTCCGGTTTATTGCTCAGTCGAAACTCACTCTGGACGAACGATTCAGACGGTGTCGACTTGCGCGGTGATTTTGGGGAAACCGGTTGAGGAAAGCAAGTCTCTATATACCGTCCTGCTTCTCCCTTTGGCAGGGGTAATGAAATGTCGGACTCCGCACCGAGTTGTTGTTTAGGTCCGAAGGACCATTATTTAATAGCCACGGTCGTCAGACCGTGGTAACTGTCACGCCTCGCTTTGAGCGCCGAAGGTGCGGCATATTCCACGTTCCAACGTAACAATATCGGCCCTGCGGGCCTCGAATCATCCGGCTACGTCGATCCACGGCCTCACGGCCGTGGCTATTCAATGACGCGCCTGCGGCGCTGTCAGGCGACATCACGTTAGCGGAGTCAATAGGTCAGTTTCTTTGGGAGAAAGGCTGGGGATGAGAGCTGGCAGCCGCGTTCTACCGCTCAAGCGCTCACATTAGCCCTCCCCCAATCGGAGAGGGAAATTATTTTCATTGGCTCGCTTTGACCAGACGAAATCCCAGCACCTGGTTCTTATAATTAGGAGCAAACCAGTCGCGCATCGTGCCGCTGACTTTGCTTTGCGAACTGCTGTAGCAGCCGCCGCGCGCCACGATCCAATCCTGGTATTGTGCCGGAAGCTGCAGCGAGTTCCCTTTGTAAACGGACGCCTTGGACGAAGTCCATTCCCAGACGTTGCCGATTAAGTCCTGCACGCCCCAACGATTTGCGCCTTGCGGATACGTGCCGACAGGTTGCTCTCTACCGACGCCGGCTTCAACCGTCGCCGCGCGTCCCGACGCCCAAGTGTTGCCCCACGGATAGAGATTATCTTTGTCGCCGTTGCGCGCGGCATATTCCCATTCTTCTTCGGTCGGCAAACGATAGGTCACGCCGTCGCGTTTAGATCGCCACGCCGCAAAGGCGACCGCATCTTCGTAAGAAACGTTCGACACCGGCAAAAGCTCCTGGCCCACCGGAGGTTTCACGCTGCCCCACTGTTCCGGCGGTGCGTGGTTCGTCTGCTTCACGAAGAGCGCATACTCCGCGTTGGTAACTTCTGTTTTATCCATCGCGAAATTATTTACGGTCACGGAGTGCGCCGGGCCTTCTGTCGGCAGCGAATCGTTGCGGCCCATCTGAAATGTTCCGCCTTCGATCTCGAGCAGATCGGGCTTGATAGTTACTTCTTCGGGCGGCGGAGTTTTTGGTGGACCAGGCTGGGCCACATGACGAGATTTATAAAAGAAGAACCCGCCGGCGCCACCGCCGATCAGCAACACGAGTAAGGCCACAATCATGATCGGCATGGCCGCAGATTTCTTTTGCGGCGGCATATCGACATCCATCCGCGGAAATGGCTGTGACGAAGTCCCGGCCAGGCTGCTGCCCGCGGTGATAACGCCGGGCTGCTGAATGTGTGTGGTCTCGCCGTCAACGCCCGGCTTGGGCGACATGGTCGAAGCCAACTGCGTCAGCGTCTCTTCCAGAAGTTTCGTCTGCGCGGCGACGATCTCTTCAAGCTGCTTACGTTCCTTCTCCTTCGCCGCGGTGTCTTCTTTGCGTTTCTGTTCTTCCGCTTTCAGCCGCGCGGCTTCTTCCTGTTCCATGCGCTGCCGCGCCGCCGCCTCGCGCGCCAACTCGCGCTGCGCGAACAGTGTCTTGTGCTCTTCTTCCTCCAGCGAGGCCGCGCTGATCGTGCCGGCCAGCGGATCGAAAGCTGTATTCGATCCCGTCGGCGGAAACGTGTCGGGCGGCGGTGGACTGACGATGGTCTTGGATGGATCGAGCGGTTCGGCGGCGTTCGAGGTCCGCTTCAGTTGCGCGCTGGCAGCCGCCATGGCCTCGCGCAGTTCGCGCGCGAATTCCTCCGCTGAATGCGTGCGATCATTCGGTTCCTTCTCCAGCGCGTGACGCACGACGTTTTCGATCTGCACCGGAATATCCAAACCCTTCGACGCGAACGAAGGCACATCCGTAGTCAGATGCTTCTTCATGATCGACGGAATCGAGCTGCCCTTGAAAGGCACTTCGCCGCAAAGCATCTGGTAAAGCATGACACCCAAACTGTAAACGTCCGCGCGCGCATCAGGCGGCTCGTCCGACCATTGCTCGGGCGCCATATAAAAAGGAGAGCCCATCAACCCGGTCGTCTGCGCCGCGATGAACGATCCCAATAACTCGCCCGATTTAATTTTGGCCAGACCGAAATCGAGAATCTTCACGCCTTCGCCAATCGGCATGTCGTCGCAGATCATCACGTTCAGCGGTTTCAGATCGCGATGCACGATTCCCTGTCGATGCGCGGCGGCAATGCCCGAACAAATCGCTTGCATCAATTCGAATGCGCGCAGCGGCGCCATCGCGCCTTCCTCACTCATGATGTCCTGCAGAGATTTCCCCTGCACAAACTCCATCACCAGAAAAGGCATCGTGCCGCGCACCACGCCAAAGTCTGTCACCGCGATGATGTTCTGATGACGAATGGCCGCCGCCGCTAAAGCTTCCTGGCGAAAGCGCGTGACCAGATTTGGATCGTTGCCGACCAGATCGGGAAGAATGATCTTGATTGCGTGAGCGGTTTTGAGAAAGATGTGGCGCGCCTTGTAAACGACGCCCATGCCACCCTGGCCCAGACGTTTCTCGAGCTGGTAGCGGCCGTCGAGGATCGGCTCGCCGCTGATCGACGAGGTCGTTGCGGCCCCATCATCGGGACAATGCAGTATGTCGTCGGGGAAACAACTGCGGCAGCTTGGGCATTCTCTCATTCGCTGGTTCTAAAAAACACGGGGGATCCCGAGCGAGTCCCTTGTTTGCGCGACGATTCTATCCGCTGCAGTGCGAGCAAGCAAGAACGTATCATGCATCAAATCTCAAATCTCAAGTCTCAAATAAATTCTGACCGTAACTGTCTCTCCACAATTCAAGTGCGCGCGCTCGTTCTAGGAGCGCAGGCATCCTGCCTGCGGTGCGCGGGCATCCCTGCCCGCTCTTTTCA
>CBFHBI010000316.1:0-4539 GCA_965653755.1 uncultured Blastocatellia bacterium | reverse complement strand
GGTTGCCCCAATCGAAAGTCAGTTCCTGCAACTCGCATTCGCCGCCTCGATCGCAGACGGGACAATCAAGCGGATGGTTCGCCAGCAGAAACTCGAGCATCGATCGCTGCGCCTTCTCGATCTCTTCGCTCTGCGTCGTCACGACCATGCCGTCGGTGCAGGTGATCGTGCAGGAAGTCTGCAGTTTCGGCATCTTTTCGATGCGCACCAGGCACATGCGACACGAAGCCTGCAAAGCGAGATCGGCGTAATAGCAGAACGAGGGAATCGCGAACCCATTGTCGCGACACACGTCGATCAGCCGCGCGCCTTTCGCAACCTGAAAGTCGCGGTTGTTGATGGTTACTTTGACGAGTTCAGTTGACATCACCAGATGTTAATAAAGTCGCACAATCAGTTCTTTTTGCCCGCCCGGATCCACCTGCAAAACGTCCAACGGCAGACCCTTGTCATCGAACGCAGTTCTCGGCACCCAATTACCAGAAGGACCAACGGCGACACCGCCGCGATATTCCGGCACCGGTCCGCGCCAGGTTTCGAACTTAATCGTGAACGGGTTGTCAGGTGTCACCACTTCGAAGTGACCTTGGGGAAAAACCGTGCCAATCGAATAGCATCGCTGTGCATCGCCAGGTCTGCAAAATGTAATATTGCCCTGGTCAATCGGACGGCTTGATTCGCCGTCAAAGATCGTCAGCATCAGACGCCCGGCCTTCGCACCCATTACGACCTTCACCGGATTGGGAACCGTTACGTCGTCGACCACGACTTTTGGAAAGATGGGGTCTGGTTTTCCATACGATCCCGGAATGCGCAAAAGTACGGCAGGATAGCCGCGCTCAAGATGCTCTGCGCCGATGGTGTAAGTATCGGTAGTGTAAACGTTGATCAGAAATTGGCCCTTGCCATTCGACTGTGAACAAGGGATGCGACCAGCCATCGGGCGTGTCCCAAATGCACAAACCGTCGCTCCTTCAAGCGGCTTTCCATCTTGCTCAACAACCACTCCCGCAATCTCGCGAGGACTTCGCACCTTTTCCTGGCCCAGAGCGCTGGCACACAGCGATGAGCAGATGGATGCACAGAAAAAGATGTTCATGACTGCTTTCATGCAGCATTATTCCCATTCTTTGACAAGTGCTTCTCGAAATCTTCCGGGAACCTCTTCACCGCCGACTGAATCGGCCATGCCGCCGCATCGCCGAGCGGACAGAACGATTTGCCTTCGATGTTGTCACACAGATCGAGCAGAAGCCGCGCGTCTTCAGGCCGTCCGCCTCCGTTTTCGATACGTTTGAAAATTTTCACCAGCCAATCGGTGCCTTCACGACAAGGCGTGCACCACCCGCATGATTCATGCTTATAAAACTCAGTCAGATTCTTCGTCGATTCAAATACATCGACCGTTTCGTCCATCACGATGAAGCCGCCAGAGCCGACCATCGATCCGGCAGCGACCAAACCGTCGTAGTCCATCCGCACGTCTTTGCCGATGATTTGATCGGCCCGCATGATGTAAACCGACGAGCCGCCGGGAATGACCGCCTTCAACTGTTTGCCGTTGGCGATGCCGCCGCAGTCTTCCATGATGAACTTTTCCATGTCGTCATAGCCCATCGGCAATTCATAAACACCGGGGCGATTGACATGGCCGGAGACTGACCAGAGCTTTGTGCCGCCGCTTTTTTCCGTTCCCAGTTTTTGATAAGCCTCGCCACCCATGTTGATGATGTCAGGCACGGCGGTCAGCGTCTCGACGTTGTTGACGACAGTTGGTGACGCGTACAGACCCGAAATGGCCGGGAAGGGAGGTTTCATGCGCGGATGACCGCGAAAGCCTTCGAGTGAACTCAACAGCGCGGTCTCTTCACCGCAGATGTAAGCGCCCGCTCCTGTGTGCGTGTGGATTTCGCATTCGAAGTTAGTGCCGAGAATGTTCTTGCCGAGCAAACCAGCCGCACGCGCTTCGTCGAGCGCCACGTCCATGATGTCGATGAGATATTTATATTCACCGCGCGTGTAAATGTAATTACGTTTCGCACCCAGCGCGTAGGCGGCGATCAACATGCCTTCGATCAGCATGTGCGGATCGCGTTCGAGCAGATAGCGATCCTTGAACGTGCCCGGTTCGGATTCGTCAGCGTTGCAGACAACGTATTTCTCTTTGGGCGAATCTTTGGGAACGAAGCTCCACTTCATGCCCGTCGGAAATCCCGCGCCGCCACGTCCACGCAGAGCAGACTTCTTTACCTCGTTGATAACGTCGTCGGGCGACATCGAATCGAGAACTTTCTTAATCGCTTCGTAGCCGCCGTTGCGTCGATACACGTCAAGCGTCTGCGAATTCTCTAAATGAATTCGCCGCAGTTGCAGCGGTTCACACCCGATGGCGCCGATGAACATAACAGTGGTCAGTGGTCAGTTGTCGGTGGTCAGTAGTTGCAGCTGACAACGGACAACTGACTAATGACAGGTCAAGGTAACGCGTCGAGAATTTGATCGACTCTGTCGGGCGTCAAATTTTCGTGATAATCAAAATTAAGTTGAAACATCGGCGCGGTGCCGCACGAGCCGAGGCATTCAACTAAAGACAAACTGAATTTTCCGTCCGCCGTAGTCTCGCCCGGCTTTATTCCTAACTTGTTGCAGACATGTTCGGTGATCTTGCCTTCACCCATGATCTTGCACGAGAGCGTCTTGCAAATCTGAATGTGATACTTGCCGATGGCCTTCGTCTGGATCATCGAGTAGAACGTCGCGACCTCCCAAATGTCCGTGACGCGCAACTCCAGGCGGCTGGCGAGATACTGCACGCCTGGCGCATCGAGATAGCCGCGCTCGCGTTGAACGATGAACATCAGCGGGATGATCGCGGAACGTTTGATCGGGTACTTTGCGATGTGCTTGTCGATCTCCGACTCGACTTCCGCGGAGAAAATGGCCGGCTGCGGCATATGCACCGGATGATCGGGCGGCTGAATTTTGACCAGTACCTCTGCCATTAATTCGTTCGCGCCGTTCCTTTCGATGTCTTGCAGATGACGTACAAGGCCAACGGAACCGAGACCACCACCGCGCCGCCAAGCAGCGCGAGACCTGTTGCTTGACGGACTCTGCTTCTAACTCGCTTATTCAAAAGTAAGCTGAGACCTGGAACCGGTACCGCCTGAATCAACGCTGCCAGTCCGCGTTCAGAAATTTTGCGAAGCCGCTTTTTCATTGACGAGCTATTTATCCGGCTGCTTACTCAGCACATCCAAAACCAACGGCGCGGTGGTCGCCACGCCCACCAGAAATAAAGTCCAACCGACGGCACGTCTTTCCTGGCGACCCAATTTGTCGCCCAGTAATAAAGCGAGACCAGCGCCTAACGCGACACGGGTCATTCCGATCAGTCCAATTTCAGGAATCGTCAAAACACTTTTTCTCATCCCGTCCTCCTATCGATCGATTTCTCCCAGGACGATATCCAGCGAACCAATGATCGCGACCATGTCTGCGACCATGCATCCGCGCGACATGTGCGGCAACGCCGACAGATTGACAAAACTCGGTCCGCGAAAGTGGACGCGCGCCGGCTTTGGTCCGCCGATCGATTTTATGTACACGCCAAGTTCGCCTTTCGATCCTTCGATCGGGTGATAAACCTCGCCGGCCGGCACATCGAAACCTTCCGCCACGATCAGAAAGTGATGAATCAACGCGTCCATGTGCGTCTTCATCGCTTCGCGATCGGGCAACACGACTTTCGGCGCATCAGCTTTTACCGGACCGGGAGTGAGCCGCGCCAGGGCCTGCATCACAATCTTGTGCGATTCGGTCATCTCGCGCATACGCACCAGGTATCGCGCCCAGACGTCGCAATCATTCTCGACACAGACGTCGAAATCGTACTGTTCATAACCCGAATAAGGATTCGCGCGGCGCACATCGACGTTGACGCCGCTGCCGCGCAGGCTGGGGCCGGCCAAGCCCCTATCGATCGCGTCTTCGGCGGAGATACAACCCCTGCCCTGCGTTCGCTTTTGAAAGATGCGATTGCCGGTATCCAGTTTGTGGACTTCTTCGACGGCTTTCGGAAAGTCATCAAGGAACTGTTTGACCCTTCGTTCGAAGCCGGCCGGCACGTCCATCATCAATCCGCCAATGCGAAAGTACGATGGAGTCAGACGGCCGCCTGACGCAGCTTCGATCAAATTCAAAATCTTCTCGCGTTCGCGAAACGCGTAGAAGAAAACTGTCATCGCGCCAATGTCGAGCGCGTGCGTGCCGAGCCAGACAAGGTGCGAAGCGATGCGTTGCAATTCGCAGAAGAGTACGCGAATGACCTGTGCCCGCTCCGGAATTTCGATTTGCAGGAGTTTCTCTGCCGCCATCACGTACGCCAGGTTGTTGCCGAGCGGATTGAGATAATCCATGCGATCGGTGATGACGATGCCTTGCTGATACTTGCGATATTCAAACAGCTTCTCCATGCCGGTGTGGAGATAGCCGATGTCCGGTGTCGCTTTCACAACCATCTCGCCGTCGAGCACCAGT
>CBFHBI010000315.1:0-4562 GCA_965653755.1 uncultured Blastocatellia bacterium | reverse complement strand
GTCCTCGTCGCCACCACTGGCCGCGTGCGCGGTCAAGTCGACGCTTCTAAAAGTCCGATCCACATCGGCGATCTTCTGGTTACGAGCGACGTCTCGGGAATGGCAATGAAGTCCGAAGCGATCATGATCGGCGGTCGCCAGATTCACGCCCCCGGAACATTAATCGGCAAAGCACTTGAGCCTTTGGAAAAAGGTAGAGGATCAGTTTTGGTCCTCTTGAGTTTGCAATAGGAGAACTCTCATGAATACGCGCAACCAGAACCAACTATTTCGACTCATTTGGGCTGCATTCGTCACTGTCGTTTGCATGCCGGTGGTCTCGGCACAGACGAATACCTTTCCGAGCAGCGGCAACGCAGGAGTAGGCACGACGAATCCCTCTCAGAAGCTTGAAGTGAGTGGCGGCGCGATCAAAATCACGGGCGGTGGCTTGTACGTCGATAACGACCAAGCCATTAGAGCCGGCGGTGGCGATCAAAGCCTGGTTTATCGGTCGTCCTCAAATGGGATTTATTTCGGCAGCGGAGATCCAAATGATTTTCTGGTGCTGAATGCCGGCGGCGCCGAACGACTTCGCGTTACGACAAATGGACGGGCCGGGCTCGGCACGAGCAGTCCATTGGCGACGTTTGACGTGTCGAACCCGACCGCAAACCTCTGGTCACACTGGGCTCACAGTACCGCCACGACTGGTCAGAACTATGGAATTCTAATCAATGCCGGCACGAACAGCAGTGACTTTTCCTTTCGCGCCCAGAATGCCAGCGGCAGCACCGAGCTCTTCGCGGTCCGGGGCGACGGCAACGTAGGCATCGGCACGGCAAGCCCGAGTTTCCCGCTGCACGTTAGCCGATCGGCGAGCGACCAGTACCTGGGCTGGTTCGAAAACACGCAAAGCTCCCCGGGAACAGCGCGGTTGCGCGTCCAGAATACGGCAGCGCAAGGCTCGTTCGAGATTGACGTGCTGGATAATGGCAACACCTATTTTCAGACGGGTAAGTCAAACAACAGTCCTAATCTCAGTATTCTGAGCGGGAACGTGGGCATCGGCACCACCAGTCCGTACGCAAAACTTCACGTGTCGGGTGGTGATATAAATCTTGACACTGGTCGAGTACTGAGAGGCGGCGGCGAAGGAATTGTCGGACGATGGGCGACAGCCACTAACCAGATTAGTCTCGGGTCGGGCGTTACGACTGACTATCTCGTTTTTCTTGCGGGAGGCAGCGAACGACTGAGAGTAGACGCGTCGGGCAACGTGGGGATCGGCAAGTCAGCTGACTCGGGATATAAACTGGATGTTGCGGGCAATATCAACTCAACCCAAACCATCACCGGCAACAACATCGTCGCCAAATACCAGGACGTTGCCGAATGGGTACCCTCATCCGAACAACTATCAGCCGGCACCGTCGTAGTCCTCGATTCAACTAAATCAAATCAAGTCACTTCATCTTCGATTGCCTACGACACGCGCGTCGCCGGAGTCGTCAGCGAACAACCGGGCATCGCGCTTGGTGAAAAAGGCGAAGGCAAAGTGCTCGTCGCAACCACCGGCCGCGTGCGCGTGCAAGTGGACGCGTCGAGAGGCCCAATCCACGTCGGCGATCTGTTAGTCACCAGCGACATTCTAGGCGTCGCGATGAAGAGCGAACCCGTCAATCTCGGCGGCGTGCAGCTTCACCGCCCAGGAACGTTAATCGGCAAAGCACTTGAGTCTTTGGAAAAAGGCAAGGGCACTATCCTGGTGTTACTCAGTCTTCAATGATTGGACATAGTCAACCATCGACAAATTCTCAAAGGGGACTCAGATGTACTCTAAAAACGTCAGATGTTCGACCGTCTCAGCGCTTCGCTTGATGAAGGTTATCGTTTTTCTGTTGATTTGTATTGCTACAGCGCAGGCGCAATGGATCAGCGGCGGCGGCAATACGACTACGAGCGACGCTGTCGGTGTCGGCACGACGAGCCCAACCTCTTGGGCGGCGTTCACCGTGCGCACATCGGCATCCGTTAACGGCAAGAATGTTTCGGCTTCAGTTTCCGACGGAATTCATTCAACGTTTGATATCCGTCATCCCGTCAACAATGTCGTGGACCTCTCCGCACAAAATAGCGCCCTGACTTTTTCCACAACTTCAGCGATTTCTACGGATGGCATCGAGCGCATGCGCATCGATACTGCCGGTAACGTCGGCATCGGCACAACCAATCCCTCAGCTTACGGAAAGTTCGCGATTCGCGGTGGGGCAACAGAATCGGTGACTGGTTCGAATTTGACCGGAGTCTCTTTTGAAACCTCTGACGCGGTAAACAGCAGCCTTTTCATAAACCACACATCAGGGTTGGTCAACCTAGTGTCAGACTCCGCGCTGTCATTTTACACTTCTGTCACAGAGAAGATGCGAATAACGACAGCCGGCAACGTCGGCATCGGTACAGCCAGCCCACGTGCGAATTTCCGGCTCGACGTGGCCGGAGCGAGCTCTTTCGGTCAAGGGACTGAGAAGGTGAATATTTCGGGCGGCCGCCTGTCGTTCAATCGTGATCAGTTTTCCGGCGCCATGACTGACCCGACGAAGGGCGGGGCAGATATTTACACCACTTCCGCTGGCGAACTCACCTTCGAGACTTTCAATGCATCAGGAACCCTGGTAAATACTGCCTTAGTAATTAAGAACAACGGGGACATCACCGCCGCCGGCACGGTGGAGGCGGGTAACATCCACGCCAAGTACCAGGACGTCGCTGAGTGGGTTCCCGCCTCCGAACAACTCTTAGCCGGCACGGTCGTTGTCCTCGACGCCACCAAATCAAATCAAGTCACTTCATCAACCGTCAGCTACGACACCCGCGTCGCCGGCGTCGTTAGTGAACAACCGGGGCTAGCTCTTGGTGAAAAGAGCGAAGGCAAAGTCCTCGTCGCCACCACCGGCCGCGTGCGCGTGCAAGTCGATGCTTCGAAGGGTCCAATTCACATCGGCGATCTCCTCGTCACCAGCGACGTTCCGGGCCTGGCGATGAAGTCCGAGCCGATCATGATCGGCCGTAGACAGATTCATGCGCCGGGAACATTAATCGGCAAAGCACTTGAGCCTTTGGAAAAAGGGAAGGGCGCAATCTTGGTGTTGCTGAGTTTGCAATGAGGTTTCAATGAAAGGTAAACGATGAGTCACGACACAAAACTTCTACGACAATCCTTGTTCGTAATATCAATCTTCGCGTTGGCTATTGGCCTGGTCAATACGGCATCCGCACAGAATGCGACCGCAGACACAGACTTGAAACTAACCACCCCCGTCAACTCCGTCTCGCTGGTGACAGCCCAGATCCTTAAGTTACGCGGCCCAGACATTTTTACATCTGTCGAGCGTCGACACTATCGGCTTGGCGACTGGCTGTTCCCGTCGCTCGTCAAATTGTATTCCGTTACCAACCGAGCCTCTCTCACGCCATTTGATCCTTACAACAGTTCCGCCGGATACGTCAGTACAAGCAATCCATGGGGCACGGCGGACTCCGCTTTCTTCCCGAATGGCATATCGACGGCTGGCGCAACTAATTGGATCTACGGTAGCACTACTTTCATCGGGAATGCGCCGTCGAACGGTTTCGGACACCAGTTCGAAGCTGCGAACGGGGCATCGCGCGCCTTACTCGCAATTGGGGGAGGCAATGTAGGGATCGGGACTGTAAGTCCCAACACAACCCTCTCAGTAAAGGGCGTCGGCCATTTCTATCCAAGCGGAACGACGCCGGACGATGCGTACAACGGGTCTTTACGCATTACCCAACCAGCAGCGAGCGGCCAATACATAAATCTGATACGGGCGGGACAGTATCCATGGTCGATTGGGACTATTTACAATTCCAGCTCGTTCGCAATCGGGCTGGGACAGGTTACAGATAGTAACTTTACCGGTGCTAACGTTCGGCTGGCGATTGATACTGCGGGTAATGTCGGCATCGGCACAACTAGTCCTTCGCAGAAGCTGGACGTTCGAGGCAATTTACAAGTCTTAGCGCCTTACGCAAACAGTATTGTGCAGGACAGCAGCGGCACCGGCTACGCTGACGTGGCGATCGTCGCGCGAAACGGCAGTGGCGGCATTTTGGACACCGGAGTTGAGGGTTCCACACCCGCGCTGTTGAACGGAGCCGGAGCCAACGAAGGCATTTTAGCAACACGAACCAACCATAAGTTGCATTTAGGGACGAACAGCGCATCAAGGCTAACCGTTGACACGTCGGGCAACGTCGGCATCGGCACGACAACTCCCGGCGCCAAGCTGGACGTGAACGGTAGTGCGAACTTCGCCGGTGGCCTCGGTGTTGGCACGACCGGAGGCGGCGCTCGCATTAACGCAAGTGGCCCTCAAGCGAATGCGGGTCTCTGGCTGCAATACACGGACGGCAATGCCTATTACGACAGCAGCCAGGATACCTATTTCCGCGTAAATGGTAATAGTTCACTTGTCACAGCGGTGACCCTAAAATCCAGCGGCAATGTCGGCATCGGCAAGACACCGGATACCGGCTACAAGCTTGATGTTGATGGAACC
>CBFHBI010000314.1:0-4566 GCA_965653755.1 uncultured Blastocatellia bacterium | reverse complement strand
ACCCAGGCGCAAACAGAATGCGTTGATTTCGAATTCATCTTCATGCGCGAGCAAAGCCAATGCGCGGAGCTTTTTTGATCCATCCGCCGGCTCGTGTGGTACTGACTTCAATTCAGCGCGGCCTGCTTCGGTAATCGAGATTGTTTGCTCGACGATCGCATTAATTCCGGCAGGCAGAGCGGCGCGCATGACCTCGCCCCACGGTGCCGCGTAGTAGTCGGCGACCCAGCGCGTCAATTCCAGAACCTCCGGAGTCAGCGGCGGTTCGAGATCCAGCAATTCCTGTACGGTTTTTATTTCTGATTCAACCAGACTCGTGCCCGTCCGAAGACGCGGCAACAACGCGACGATGTAACCGGGTGTCGGCTTGGTGCCGAATTGGACCATCACGCGCGCACCGACTCGCGCCGCATGCCGCATGGCAGGCGGCAAGCGATACGTAAAAAGTTTTCGCAGATGGAACGGAACTGCGATCTGCGCGTATTGGGGGACGTGTTCGTCCAAGATTTGTACGGCTCTCATCGCCTTGGGCTAACGCGAAAGCCTAACGCGGAATTCGGCGAGATTGAAATGAATTCGCGGGGCAATCAAGACTTGCGGGGATTGTTTTCGAGATAGTCGATGACCATTTTGAGATCTTCCCAAGTCTCGCGTTTCTTCGAAGGGTCGCGCAGGAGGTATGCCGGATGGAACGTGGGCATTACTTTGACGCCGCGAAAATCCTGGAACTTGCCGCGCGCGCGGGTGATGCCTTCACGCGTCTCGAGCAGATTATGCAGCGCCGTGTTTCCCATCACGACAATCACCTGTGGTTGAATCGCGGCGATTTCGCGAAACAGAAACGGCCGACAAATCGCCGCTTCTTCGAGTGTGGGCTGGCGATTGCCCGGCGGGCGACAACGATTGACGTTGCCGATGATCACGTCTTCGCGTTTCATGCCCATCGCTTCGATCATCTTCGTCAGCAATTGGCCGGCGCGGCCGACGAACGGTTTGCCTTGCGCGTCTTCATCGGCGCCCGGCGCCTCGCCGACGAACATCAGCCGCGCTTTTCGGTTGCCGTGCGTGTTAACGACCTGCGTTCGGCCTTCGCATAATCCGCAGCGAGTGCAGTCGCCAATGTCCGCCCAAATCTGTTCGAGTGTTTCGGCTGATTTCGCAAGTCCCGGCTCGGATGAAGATAGATCGCGAAAAAGAGATTCAGCAGGCTGTGTCGCGGTGTTAGCACGGGCGACTTGGCGAACCGGATCGGTCGCTGCGGGTGCCGGCGGGGTTGTGGCGACTGTTTGCGTCCGAGCCGAGGCCATTTCGACAACGACGGCTGTGACGTCGTCCCGGCGCTCATCGATCGGCTCAAGCGAGACGCTTTCAACTCCTAATTCGCCGAGAAAGCGCGTGTGCTCGCGCGTTGCTCTCAGCGCTTCAATCAATTCATCTGCGATGTTGTCAGGCATCGGATCTATTTGCGACCTTCGTTGCGGCGGTTCGGTTTCGGGCTTTCACGATCTCATCAAGAATTCGATCGGCTATCTCGCGTTTTGAAGCGCGCGGCACTTCAACGTGCTGCGAATTACCGGGGACCAGAATCGTCACGGCGTTACTCTCAGAATCAAACCCGGATTCGGTGGATGAAACATCGTTTGCGACGATCATGTCGAGGTTCTTAGCCCGCAATTTCTGTTGCGCGTTGCCGAGCAGGTTCTCAGTTTCCGCTGCGAAGCCCACCACCAACTGGTTTTTGGTGCGTTGCTGCGCAATCTCAGCCAAGAGGTCGGTTGTCCGCTCAAGTTCCAACGTCAGAGCGGGTGTTGATTTCTTGATCTTATTTTGCGCGGGTTGCTTTGGCCGGTAGTCTGCAACGGCTGCGGCGCCGATAAAAATGGTGGCCTTTGCGAACTCGCGAGAGACGGCGGCGCGCATTTCTTCCGCTGATCCGACGCTGACTGTGTGAACATCTCGCGGAGGTTTGGTGCTGGTGAAGCCCTGAATAAGAATGACTGTGGCGCCGCGTGAGCTGGCGGCTTGCGCGAGAGCGAAGCCCATTTTCCCAGATGAACGGTTCGAGATGAAACGCACCGGATCGATTGGTTCTCGGGTGGCTCCCGCGGTAATAAGGATCCGTTCGTTCGCTAGATCGAGTGCGTGTGGCGAAGCGTCTTGCGTCGAATCTTGGGCTTGGGCGTCAAGCAGCCCAAGCGATACCGTGACTATTCTTTCAGGCGTGCTCAATCGGCCAGGCCCAATCGTGCCGCAGGCCATTTCACCTGCGTCGGGCTCAATGATAAGTACGCCATCCTCTCTCAGTTTCTCAATATTTCGCCGCGTTGCCGGGTGCTCCCACATCTTGGAATTCATGGCCGGCGCGACCACGACGGGAGCGGTACAAGCTAGATACGTCGAGGTAATAAAGTCGTCGGCGACGCCGTTTGCCATCTTTGCCAGCGTATTAGCCGTCGCCGGCGCGATGACGAACAAATCTATAGTTTGCGAAAAAGTTATATGGGCGATTGGGTCGGGATTGTCAGCCGCGTAGTCGTCAACGATCACATAAGAATCCGAGAGTGCTCGAAAGGTTAGCGGCTGGACAAACTCACAAGCGTGGCGCGTCATCGCTACGCGGACTTCGCAGCCGGCACGCTGGAACCCGCGAAGAATCTCGATCGACTTGTACGCAGCAATGCCGCCAGTAACTCCTAACGCGACTCGCCTTGATTTGGAAGATGGCCCGTTCACCGGCGTGATGAAATTGAAATGTAACACCGCTGAATGGGGCACGCAACGAAAGCAATCGCCGGACTTCCTATAATCCACCACCGTTTTTATTCCGAACTGGCCTTCTGCGGTGAGCCCGCGTAGAGTATGAAGACGTGGAGCGCTTACTAGAGGCGGTTCGACAACTTTGAGGGTGCATGCGATGCGCAGGTCTAATGGTTTCGTGCGTTTTGCCCTTTCGATCCTTATCCTTTCAACAACTAGTGCGGTAGCGTTCGCTCAGAGACAGGCTGCAGAGTTCGGGCCCGTTGTTTCCGCTTACCTCGGTTATCTCAACAACGAACAGGAAGTGGTTGATGACCGCGCCAGCCGGAGGGAAATCACTCCTGCGTACTACCGGCGGAACTCAAGCCGGATTCACGCCTTGCGGGAAACGGCCGTGAGGTTGGCGAGGCAAAGCGGCAACGATTACGTTCCTGAACTCGAGGCTGTTGCTGGTGACGAGTTTAGGACCATCTTCGAGCGCCCACCGCATTCGACAACCCTCAGACCCAACGAGATTATCGACAACAAGTTTCGTTTTCTCGGTGCCGTTCACACGGGCGAGACGTTCTATGTTTTCGCTCGGCTCGATCCTTACGAACAGGCCGAACTGATGAAGAAAGTGTCGAAGCCTGACGGCTCATCCGCGGGAGCGGGCAATCGGCAAACGTCCAACGAAACGACGCGCGCTCGGCGAGTCATTCCGCGGTGAGTCCTGGCGCTCACGTCTCGGACGCAATCTGGCAATACAAAGACACAGAATCTTGACAGCCAGGGGGAAAAAACCTCTTTACACGCCGATTTTGGCGTGTTATCTTGGCCCGCAAAGCTAGTTAATACTGTAGCTTAGCAGGGCTTTATAGTTGACATAAGAGTTGTGGTTCGTGTAAAAAGGCAAAGACAAGGGCCTTCTTGCAGGTTCCTGCCACGCTTTCTTTTGGTCCCGCAGAAGCGAGACTTTCGAGTTGGACGGAGTTGTAACCGTCAGCTGTGAGTGATTTTTGCAGCGCGCTTCCACAGACTTGTTCACAATGTATGGGAGGAAATGATGATTAGCAGAACTTGGAGCCGTAAGTCGATTGCGTTCTGTGTTGCAGTTGCCGTTCTAAGCGTTTATTCCATGGTAGCGCTGGCGACCGCGCCCCAGAAAGCATCAGGCGAGCTCTCGGTTTCCGGTCAAGTAACCGTTAACGGGCAAGCCGCGATCTCTGGCGCCACAATTTTCTCAGACAGCACGATTGCCACTGCTGCCGGGAGCAATGCGACGATTAGTCTTGGCAAACTTGGCCGCGTCGAGTTGTATCCGAACTCGTCCATGAAACTGAGCTTTATCAACGGCAACATCTCGGGATATCTCGATGCCGGTCGCGTTCAGGTTTCAACGTTAGCCGGAACCTCGGCGATTATTACCGCGAAAGATGGCGCGGCGGTCGCTGATGCGAGTCAAGCGTCAACTTTCATGGTTGACCTCGAGTGCGGCAACATGGTCGTTGCTTCGCAAGCAGGCCAAGTCGAGTTGCGTTCAGGTGGCAGTGCCAAAGCCATCGCCGCTGGGACTTCTGAGTCAGCAGGAACTCCGCAACCCGGTTCTCGCTGCACGCGTCTGACTAAGCCGGATACGTTCGGTCACCTCAGCGGTGGTGCGCTTGCTGCCTTATTGTTGGCGGTCGGCGGAGCGGTGGCGGCGGCGGTCTTCGCATCGCAGCACAATGACACGCTGAACTTCGGCGGGTCGGTTACCGTAGTAAGTCCGACGAGGTAGCGGCGGTCCAATTACAAATAGTTGCGCGTTCCGACGCGCTCTTGACTTAT
>CBFHBI010000313.1:0-4578 GCA_965653755.1 uncultured Blastocatellia bacterium | reverse complement strand
AATCTCTTCACCGTTAGATTTTGTGTAGGCATTGAGCGCCGGTCCCGAGCCAACGTAGGTTAAATCGATTGACCTCGCGAAGATCGCTTCCATTGCGCTCGGTCCGGCGTTGTAAACAAACCATTCGATCTTGGTATCGGCTCCAAGTCGCTGCTCGAACCAACCTTTGCCCTGACGGGAGAGCGCATGCGCGATCACACCCTGCGCATGCGTGATGTTCGGGAAATGTCCGACCCGGATCTTCGTTTCGGCATGAATTGAGCTCGAAGAAATCGTCGCCAGGAACAAGATCGACAATCCGAAGTTCGATTTCTTCATGCGTGATTTTCGATCTTGTCAGAGGTTTGGCGCAACAACAATCGCCTGAAGAATGCCGGTATCGGCTCGGATTTATCTCAATGGCCGCGCCACCAGAATTCCACTATCGTTGCGGTAGGTGTTTAAATAAGTGGAAAGCCGGGAATCGACTAAAACTTTGCCGTAATTGTGGGGGGCCGATGCGTGCATGAAATGCAAAACACCATCACTCGTGCGGAGCGCCAAACCGACATGTGAGGTCGAGTACAAGCGCCCATCATGCGAAACGATTCCGATGATGTCCCCACTTTGCAGTTTCGGTTCGATTTTGGCGACGCGGTTTTTTGGAATCTGGTATAGGGGCCGCGACGAAACGTCTGCTTCCATTCGGGCGAGCGGTCCAAGCAACGACTTGTTTGCGGCAAGGTAGCGATAATGCCGCCAGCCCGCAGTCATCTCCCGCGCCGCGTGCGGCACACTCTTGCCACCGAGCCTGACTGTCAGGTCCTCGACCAGTCCGCGCTTGTTGTTGTCATAAAGCCAGTCCTCCAGATAATGCAAACGCGAAAGATATTCTCCGGTGCAAATCCCGCCGCGGTCGCGGTCGACTTCGATATAATGCAGAAAATTTTCCGGTGACCAGTCGTTTAACATTCTTGCGAACGCGAGCGATGTCTCAAAAAACGTCCAGCAATCCAGGCCGGTGAAATTGACTGACGGCGATTCAACCCGGTTGTCGATCTCGAGCGTGTAGGATTTGTAGCGTGTTCCGGTTAGCGCCTGCCCGACAGCCGCGGTTCGTTCGCCGATGGGTAATGATTTCCAATTGTTCTCCTTAGCCAGGGAAATTAGTCGATTGAATTGATCTTGCCCCTTAAAAATGGTTTTGAACGGCAAACGTGACTCAAAGGCCACCGCCGTCGAGCAAACTAAAATGAGGGGGATGAAGACTTTCCAGCTCCGCATTGGAATCGAAACTGAATCCGAAATTCCAGCGCGATCAACTGTGATTACTCCCACGTCTGCCGCTTCGCGGTTTGCTTTACAGCTCAACGGAAGCGGATCAATGTCAGGGAGTCATCGTATTACTAACGGTCAGCGAATCGGTCACGCAGAGAATAGGCCCGCGATTTGAAAAATTCCTTCGGCCGTTCGCCACGAATTGGCTTCATGAAATAACGCAATGACCTCCGAGTCAGCCGCGGCTCGTAGCCGAATTCTGGCATTAAGTCACGGCAATGCCATTCTACCCAGCCAACTTCCTCTTCCCGCAGGTCATTTTTCCAGCGCGCGACCGGTAGGGTGCTGACTTCAGCGAATCGAGTCCTGGCGGCGGAATTTCCTCCCCATGATCGTCCGACCTTCGTCGGGTTAAGAACAATTTCGGGGTTGATAATGATGTCGAGATAATCGCAGACCTCTTGCATCGACGTTCTCGGGTCGAGTGCCAGGTCTTCATAGCAAACCACCAGGCCCGGAATTTCCTTCCTGCGAATTTTTCGCGCCAGCTTTGCTGCCGCCCGCCAGTGGGCGACCACATAGTAGACCGAGAACCTTCGAGTCTGGCGCGTATGCTCGAGCGCGATCTGCGCTGCAAGCAACGCGCGCGGATCGCGCATTGTTAAGAGCAGCTTCCCTTTCGGGAAGCGATTGAAAATTTCGGGGATGTAGTTTCGGTTCGCCGGAGTCTTTTCCACCCAACGCTTCACTCGATCGAGTGGTACGTGCAGAACTTCCGCGTAGGCTTCCATCATCAGCACGAGCAAGTCCCGCTCTTCGTTCGTAGGGTCGAACGCAATGCGTTCGAACGTTTCGAGAAATTTCTTTTTCGGAAACTCAGCGTAATCCTGCCGGCCCCGCATCGCCTGAAAGCCAAAAAGCACATTCGTCCATGATTCTTTCGTCAGATAATCGAACTGCGCGCGGCGCCCACGCACTCCATATTTGGTCAGGACGGTCGGGAAATACGCGGTGTCCTGTGGCATAACGAGGAGCTCGGGATGGCTGTCGAGTAACGACACAAGCAGCGTCGTTCCCGATTTGGCTGCGCCGGCGATGAAGCAAGCGCGCTCATCGAACCGCAAACTTTCTGTCGAGCTCATTTGCTGAGGCCGGATCGGCCGCTCCGCGGACGATGCCGAAACAGATGCGGCTTTGCCGCCTGAATTAGCACCTAAGGGACAGCTCGATCCACCTTTTCTTACGACACTTGGCAGTCGATGCCAAATGTGATCGTCTTCTTCAAGTGTCCGAAGCGTTGCTTAACAAATCCGCCGTGGCTGATCGCGCCGGTGATTTACTGCCGGAATATTGGCGAATCATTGCCGACAGTCCGCCCGAGGCGGGCTTTGGCGGAATTTGGGAGAGCGAAATGCTTTTATTTTACGCCACGGTAAAACCGCTCGGACCGAAACAAATTCTAGACTCTGGCCGCGCCCGTGGCAAAAGCACGCTGATCCTCGCACGATGCTTTCCCGAAACGAGCATCGTGAGTGTCGAGTATGATCGAGAATCCGAAAACGCTGGCGCGGCTGAAATGAAGCTGAGAAACGAGCGAAATGTTGATCTTCTCTATGGCGATTCGCGGGAAATTTTGCCTCAGCGATTGCAGAATGGCGATGCTGTCCTGATTGACGGACCAAAAGATTTTCGCGCGCTCAAATTAGCGGTTGATCTTTTGCGCACGGGAAAGCCTTGCGCTGTTTTCATTCACGACTTTCCTTTCAATTCGCCACAACGAAGATTCGTCGAGCGGAATTTTCCTAACGCTTTCTTTGGTGACGATCCATTTTTCCAACATTTCCAAAGTCTGGACGCTGAGCGGGACCCTCGCCCGAATCCGCAACGCCGCTACGGAATCCTCGTTTGCCTTCAGCCGCCCTTACCCATTCCGTACTGGAAGCTCCGCTTCCGCCTTCTTACTTCAGGCAGGGTGTGAGGGTTTGATTCAATCCGCCACGCTTATATCGTCATTGGTCTGTGCCGATTCCTTTTTCGAAACAACGCAAGATCGTTCGTCACGCGCAGCCCGCGAGCGCCAAAAAATCAAAGCGGGTTAAGCTGCGTCCGGGCAGCGATTGGACAAAACGTAATTTCATCACCAGCGTCTGGATCCCGTCACTTTTTACCAAACGCTCGCGCGCGCGAAACGCCCGACCGCTCTTTCCAAAAGTGCAGCCGGGCCAGCTTGGCATCACCTGGATCGGTCATGCCTCATTCCTGATTCAGACTCACGAGGCGAACGTGCTGATCGATCCGATCTGGTCGATGTGGCTGAGCGTGATCAAGCGACTCAAGGAGCCCGGCTTTCACATCCATCATTTGCCCTCGATCGACTTCGTGCTGGTCACCCATGCGCATTTCGATCATCTCGATCGGCGAACTTTGCGGGCCATTGCGGCCGATCAACCGATTGTCGTCCCGGTTGGTGTCGGACGTTTGGTCCATCGGCTTGGTTTCAACATCGTTCACGAACTTGATGAATGGCAGACGATCGAGCTCGGTCCGCTATGTGTATCCCTTACGCCCGCACATCATTGGGGTGCGCGTTTTCTCGCCGACACACATCGCGGCTTCGGCGGTTTCGTTATTGGCGCCGATGGCCGATCGATTTTTCACTGCGGTGACACTGCATACTTCGAAGGCTTCAAGGAAATAGGCGAGCGCCATAAGATCGAGATCGCCTTGCTTCCGATTGGCGCCTACGATCCGCCGCTGGCGCGCGAGGTTCATATGAATCCGGAAGAAGCGGTGCGCGCCTTTACCGAACTGAAAGCAAAAACGTTCGTTCCTATGCATTACGGAAGTTTTCGCCTGGGTTACGAGCCACTGGAAGAACCTCTCCAACGCTTGCGGGAATCCGCCCGCATTCAGGGTATCCAGGACAAGCTACTCGTTATGACTGAAGGAAAGCCGGTCGTGTTGTAGCGACGTGACCAGTGACCAGTGATCAGCACAGATCGTGAGCCGTGAACCTATTCGTCAGAACGGTTCACTGATCACTGATCACAGATCACTTGCGCGACGCAATTACATCGGTGCCTTGTGCGCCGGTGCAATAGTCACGGCATTCTCACTTCTTCTGCTTTGGCACGACCCGCTCATTTTTTGGAACGACGATTACGAATTATCGATTTTGCCCGTCTTCGCCGATGTCGCGCGGAGTTGGAGCGAACATCATTGGCCGCTGCTCAGTCCATATTCGTGGGTCTGCAGCAATCTCGCCGGCGAATTTCAATACGGGACGTTTTCGCTCTTCGTTAACGCGATTGTTGTCCTGAT